>CAZRNJ010000090.1:0-9054 GCA_964601385.1 uncultured Bacteroidales bacterium
AACATTTACGGGTAATGGCCTCCAGTTTATCAATAGATGGTGTTTCATGATAATAGTGATGAGAAATAATAATACCACAATCATGCTCATTCGCATAAGTTACCATCTCTCTGATAAAACCTGTTTTCGACTCTATTTCAATATCAATAAATTTAGCTCCACCATCAACAGCGGCTTTTAGCAGTTTCTTCCGTTGTCTGTCGGTATACGTTCCTGGCCGGCAGGTAGCAATAAGATTACAGGGTTTATTAAAAATTTCCGTAACCTGCTTTACCGTGAGCGATAATTTATCGAGCCGTATCTCAGCATGTGTTTCATGTTGCAGGCAATTGAGTACTGCTCCAAAATCAATATTAGCAAGGGATACAAAAATCATCCAGCAATTCATTTAGTTCGTTAACCGGAACAGGGACCATCTCAAAGCTACCAATATTTTTCAATAAAACAAAGTGGATAACATCATTACTTCGTTTCTTATCGCGTTTCATGGCTTCAATCAGTTCGCTTTTGCTTAGGTTACATGATACAGGTAATCCAAAATCCTCGATTAACTTGATCAGGCGACGGGATTCATCATAAGAGAGCAGGCCTTTCTTCTCAGAAATAAGGGCCGCGGCAGCCATACCAATGGCCACGGCCTGACCATGAATCATCCCGCTGAGCTTTTCTACCGCATGACCAACCGTGTGTCCGAAATTTAGTACCCGTCGTAAGCCCTTCTCTTCGTGTTCATCGTGCTGTACAACATTTTGTTTAATAACCAGCGAATCACGGACGCACCGGTGGATTACTTCCGGATCGTGATGTAATGCTTTATCAATATTCTTTTCAAGAAAAGAAAATAGCGGCTCACTGTAAATCGCTGCATGCTTTATAATCTCGGCATATCCGGCAATATATTCATGAGCCGGAAGAGTGGACAACACAAAATAATCAATTAGCACAAATTCCGGCTGATTGAATACCCCGACCATATTTTTATATCCCTTGAAATTGACACCGTTCTTACCACCGATTGAAGCATCAACCTGTGAAAGCAATGTAGTAGATACAAATCCGAACCGTACACCACGCATATATACAGATGCGGCAAACCCGGCAATATCACAAACAATGCCACCTCCAATACCAGTAATAAAGCACGACCTGTCACATTCGTTCGATATCAGTTGATCAAAAATATAAGCCAGTGTTTCCATCGTTTTCGACTCCTCCCCGGTACCAATGGTGATAACCAGATTATCGGGAGGAAATACCGGTTCATATAATTGTTTAACATTTCTATCTGTAATTATTACCCTTCGTGTGCCGGGCAGGTATTTGCTTAAGTGTTGAATTTTCTCACCCAGTAACAGTTTTGATTTGCCAAAACCTGTATTTATTTCATGAATTTCCATTTCAGAAAAGTATTCAGTTGTAAAAATAATAAAAAAGATGAGACCATCCCGGCCGGACTGTCATCAAACAAGGGTTATTCAAATTGTCGAATACATATCGGTTGAAAAGAAATACTTCGCAGCAGCGCCAACGAGGCCTCAACAATGCAATTATACCACTTGCAATTATCTGTTCGGTTTACCTGGTATACGTATCCGGTAGCGTGTTTCAATCAATCCTTTTGAAATATCGGAAAGACGACCTTTAAGAAGTTTTTTCCGGATAGGGGCGATACGGTCAATGAATAATTTACCCTCAATATGATCAATCTCATGCTGGATAACCCGTGCCCTTAATCCTGTAAACGTCTCTGTGTGAAAAATGCAATGCTCATCATAATATTCCAGCAACACTTCATCAGGGCGGCTGACTTCCTCGCGTATTCCTGGCAAGCTCAAACAACCCTCATTATACAATATTTCGGGGCCGGAATATTCAATAATTTTCGGATTGACAAGTATCATCTTAAATCCATCCTCAGCCGGTTCTTCTTTGGATAGTTGTGTGGTGTCAATAACTATCAGCCGGAAATTAAGTCCAATCTGAGGCGCTGCAAGTCCCATGCCTTCTGCTCCATACATCGTCTCGAACATATCGGCAATAAGTTGTTTCAGATCCGGATGATTAATCGGAATATCCACAGATACCTTGCGCAGTATCGGCGATCCGTAGACCTCAATCGGGTAAACCATAAGAAGATGTTTTTTTCTGATTCATCCGGTCGAGATAATCCTGCAACATAATCACAGCGCTTGTTTTATCAACCAGATGCTTATTACGGCGGGCCATTTTTTTTACCCCTCCGTCAATCATGGCCTGCATCGCCATTTTGGACGTAAACCGTTCATCCATCGTTTCAACGGCAATTTGGGGATATCGCTGCTTCAACTTCACTATAAACTGTTCAATCATTGGAGCCGATTGTGATGGCCGGTTCTGCATCGTCACCGGCATACCAACAACAATTCGTATTATCGTTCGCTCAATAAAAAGGCGTTCTATTTGTTCAAACAAATGATCAGTAGAAGCTGTATCAAGACCAAAAGCAATAATTCCTGACGGATCAGACACTGCCATTCCGCAACGCTTCAATCCATAATCTATTGCTAATACCCGCCCCATTCCAATGATAAAAAAGCCCATTGAAAATTAATCAATGGGCTTTTTGTTTAATTAATGATCAAACTTTAACTGCAGTTTCAGCCATCCGTTTGTACGAGTTATATCTCCATATTGCATCCTCTTTGGTCGCCTTAAAAAGCCGTTCGGCTTCCTGCGGAAACGATTTTTTCAGCGACATATAGCGTACTTCGCTGTTAAGGAAGGCATCAAATTTATCCCAATCCGGCTCTTTCGAGTCAAGCTGGAATGGATTCTTCCCTTCCTTCTCAAGCAAAGGATTATAACGATAGAGATGCCAGTAACCAGAAAGAACTGCCTGATTGGCCTCTTCCTGCGATTTACCCATACCCATACGTAAACCATGATTTATACAAGGAGAATAAGCAATAATCAGAGATGGTCCGGGATAGGCCTCTGCTTCTTTGAGCGCTTTCAGATACTGTGTCTGATTATTGCCCATTGAGACCTGTGCAACATAAACACATCCGTAACTCATAGCCATCATCCCTAGATCTTTCTTTTTTGTTTTTTTACCTGATGTGGCAAATTTAGCCACTGCGCCCGAAGGCGATGATTTAGACGATTGCCCACCGGTGTTCGAATACACTTCGGTGTCGAGCACCAGAATGTTTACATCTTCATTCATAGCAATGACATGATCGAGCCCGCCATATCCGATGTCATAAGCCCAACCATCACCACCAATTACCCACACTGATTTTTTTATCAGATACTGCTTATAGGCAAGGATATCCTTTGCCAGTTGGCTGTTATCCTTCGACAATACATCAATTACTTTGGCCGATGCAATTTTTGACTTCTCACCGTCGCTAAACGCAGCCAACCACTCTTCAAAACACTCTTTCATTTGTCCGTTTGCTCCGGTTTTAATGGCCTCTGTCATAAGCCGGGCAATCCGTTCACGTATTTTACTGATGCCAAGCATCATTCCAAATCCATACTCAGCATTATCTTCAAATAGTGAATTAGCCCAGGCAGGTCCCCACCCATTTTTATTGGTACGGTATGGAGTAGCAGGCGCCGACCCACCATAAATAGATGAGCAACCGGTAGCATTGGCTACCAGCATACGATCTCCGTACAATTGAGTGATTAGCTTAATATACGGTGTTTCACCGCAACCGGCGCATGCGCCACTGAATTCAAACAAAGGTTGAGCAAACTGCGAATTTTTGATATTCTGATCTTTCGGTAAAATTGTGTCTTTATATCCCACTTTATAATTCATGTAGTTCCAGCGCTCCACTTCATCCATCTGGGTTCCCAATGGTTTCATAACAAGCGCCTTTTGTTTGGCAGGACATACATCCGCACAATTACCGCAACCGGTACAATCAAGCGGACTAATTTGAATACGGAAAAAATAATCTTTCAGTTGTGCTTTCCCCTGAGGGATAACAGTGCCTGCCGGAGCGTTATTCTTTTCCTCTTCAGTGAGAATGAAAGGACGGATTACAGCATGAGGACAAACATAAGCACACTGATTACACTGGATACAATTATCGGCAATCCATTCGGGAACATTTATTGCGATACCCCGTTTTTCAAATTCGGTGGTGCCTGCAGGGAACGTCCCGTCTTCCCTGTCAACAAATGCGCTTACGGGTAGAGTATCGCCCTTCAATGCATTGATAACATCTGCCACCTTAACTACGAAATCGGGCTTCAATCCTTTCTCTGCAACTTTTTCAACTACTTTGATATTTTTCCATTCGGCAGGGACAGCAATCTTCTCAAGCCCTTCAACACCACGGTCAACAGCAGAGTAGTTCATATTCACTACATCCTCACCCTTATTGCCAAAAGTTTTCAGTATGGCCTTCTTCATTTCTTTCACGGCCTGATCATAAGGAATCACATTGGCAATTTTAAAGAAAGCGGCCTGCATAATTGTATTAATCCTGTTGCCAAGACCAATCTCTTCGGCTATTTTTGTTGCATTAATAATATAAATATTTGCGTTTTTATCGGCCAGATCCTTCTTCATTTTATCGGGCAACCGTTTTTTCGTTTCTTCAACGTCCCATAAACTATTAAAAAGGAAAGTCCCATTGGGCTTTAAACCCTCAAGCATATCATATTTATCAATATACGAAGGCACATGACATGCAACAAAATCAGGATTTACAACATAATAAGGTGAACGGATGGGCGAATCGCCAAAACGAAGATGCGAAATAGTGATCCCGCCGGATTTTTTACTGTCATAGGCAAAATAGCCCTGAGCATATTTATTAGTGTTATCACCAATGATTTTAATCGAGTTTTTATTTGCGCTCACCGTACCATCCGAACCAAGCCCGTAAAACTTTGCCTCAAAGATTCCTTTTCCGCCAACATTAATTTCTTCTTTTACAGGAAGTGAAGTAAATGTTACATCATCAACAATACCAATGGTGAAATTGTTTTTGGGCTCTTTCAGTTTCAGATTGTCATATACCGCAAAAATCTGTGCCGGTGTAGTATCTTTTGAACTTAAACCGTAACGGCCTCCAATAATCAATGGTTTATTTTCCCTATCATAAAATAGCGAACGGATATCCATGTATAATGGTTCACCAAGCGACCCCATTTCTTTTGAACGGTCGAGAACTGCAATCCGTTTTACGGTTGAAGGAAATACCTTGAAAAAATACTTTGAAGAAAACGGACGGTAAAGATGACAGGCGATTAAACCAACTTTTTCACCTTTTGCTACCAAATAGTCAATCACTTCGCGGGTAGTATCGGTTACCGATGCCATGGCAACAATAATGTTTTCGGCATCTTTAGCCCCATAATATGTAAATGGATGATACTCACGGCCGGTGATTTTATTAATTTCGAGCATATAGTTCTCAACAATATCAGGCACCGCCTCATAATATTTATTACATGCTTCTTTGGCCTGGAAGAAGATATCAGGATTCTGCGCTGTGCCTCTGGTTACCGGATGTTCGGGGTTAAGCGCTCTGTTGCGGAACTCTTGTATCGCCTTGTAGTCAACCAGCTTTTTCATGTCTTCCATATCCATCACCTCAATTTTCTGTAATTCAGCCGATGAACGGAATCCATCAAAAAAATGAACAAATGGCACCCTTGACTTGATTGCTGCAAGATGCGCAATACCACCAATATCCATAATTTCCTGCACACTACCACTAGCCAGCATGGCAAATCCGGTTTTCAGTGCCGAGTAAATATCACTATGATCACCAAAAATAGATAAAGCATGAGCAGCCAGAGTACGGGCGCTGACATGAAACACGCCGGGCAACAATTCACCGGCAATTTTGTACATATTCGGAATCATTAATAATAAACCCTGTGATGCCGTAAAGGTTGTAGTTAATATACCCGCCTGCAACGACCCGTGTACTGCGCCAGCAGCACCACCTTCCGATTGCATCTCTGCTACTTTTACTTCATCTCCGAAAATATTTTTCTTGCCATAGGCAGCCCACTCGTCCACGTATTCTGCCATGGTTGATGAGGGTGTGATTGGATAAATAGCAGCTACTTCGCTAAACATGTAGGCATTGTGTGAAGCTGCATAATTACCGTCACATGTAATAAATTTTTTTGTGCTCATATTATGTGTTTGATTATCAATTAATTAATTATTGGAATAAGTGTCCTCAAAAATAAGCAAAAACTGTATTATACAGGTTAAAAAAAGATAAAAATGATGAACCATCATTAATTCATTATCATACAACAAAATACAATCTAACAATGGAAAATCGGTAAATATAACAGCAAAATTCCATTATTCGCTGTTCATAGAAATAAGGAATTCTTCGTTAGTTCGTGTTTTAAGAATACGGTCCCGGAGAAAATCCATGGCCTCAATTGAATTCATATCAGAAAGATAATTGCGAAGAATCCAGATTTTCTGCAATGTATTTTTATCGAGTAAAAGATCTTCCCTGCGAGTGCTGGATGCATTTAGATCAACCGAAGGGAAAATCCGTTTATTAGATAATTTCCGGTCGAGCTGAAGTTCCATGTTACCGGTGCCTTTAAACTCTTCAAAAATCACATCATCCATTTTTGAACCCGTGTCTGTCAACGCGGTAGCCAAAATGGTTAGCGACCCTCCATTTTCAATATTGCGTGCTGCACCAAAAAACCGTTTGGGTTTATGCAATGCATTTGAGTCAACACCTCCTGATAAGACCTTACCAGATGCCGGCGCAATAGTATTATAGGCGCGTGCAAGCCGGGTGATAGAGTCGAGCAGAATAACCACATCGTGACCACACTCCACCATACGTTTTGCTTTTTCGAGTGCAATGGTTGCAACGCGTACATGCCGGTCTGCCGGTTCATCAAAGGTTGATGATATCACCTCGGCATTTACATTACGGGCCATATCGGTAACTTCTTCGGGGCGCTCATCAATCAATAATACAATCAGATATACTTCAGGATGATTACGAGCAATGGCATTGGCAATCTCCTGTAATAATATTGTTTTCCCTGTTTTTGGCTGAGCAACAATTAATCCACGCTGACCCTTCCCTATTGGTGTAAACATATCAACAATCCGGACAGACAATGAATTTTCACCATCACCAAGCAAATTAAACTTCTCATTCGGGAATAATGGAGTCAGGTAATCAAACGATACACGGTCACGGATAAAATCAGGTGACCGGCCATTGATTTCTTCAATTTTTATCAACGGAAAATACTTCTCGCCCTCTTTGGGTGGCCGGATTGTACCTACAACGGTATCACCCGTCTTCAATCCAAATAATTTAATCTGTGATTGTGAAACATAAATATCATCGGGTGAATTAAAATAGTTATAGTCAGTTGAGCGCAAAAAGCCAAAGCCATCAGGCATAATTTCAAGCACACCAAAATTCCGGATTGAACCCTCAAATTCGTACTTATTATTTATATTCTCTGCTCTTGGAGTATAATCGGGCTTAAAACCATTATCAGGTTTACGCTCTGGGGCCGGTTGACGAATTTGGGATTCCATAACCGGAGCTGCTGTCTCAGAAGCCACCGGTAGTTCCGATTCATGATTAACGGCAGGTTGAAGATTAACCGGCTCGGTAGCAGCAATGACTGTGCCTTCTGTAGATACCTGACTTACAAACGGTTCAGATGTTATTCCCTGATTTTGTGTTTGCAACTCCTGAACCGAATAAACTTTTTCGCGGCGTTTAAAATGCTCCCGGCGACGCATTCCTTCCCTGAACTGTTGCGCTACGTCTGAAGATGGCCTGGAAACGGCTGTCTCGCTGTTCACACCAGCATCTGAAACAGGTTCTTCTCCCGAGACAGACCCAGGCAAGGATTCCTCAACCGGATCTTCCGGCATGAAAGAACTCAAACCATCCGGTGAGCCTGACGCCATCTGTGCCTGCCGGTCAAGAATCCGGTAAATTAAGTCCTGTTTTTTGAAAAGCTCAACGCGCTTAATGTTGAGTTGCTTGCCGATTTCCCGCAACTCAGGAAGCAACTTGTCATTCAGTTCAGTAATTTCGTACATCAATAAAGTAATTAAATAAAATTGAAAGGATTGTATTTAAAAATTTGTGGATTAATGAACAGTAGTGTTCCAAGGAAATTCTATGCAATAATAAAAAAAAAATAAGACAAAAAAAAAATTTCACAGTAAAAACCTCTGTATTTGAGGGGTCAAACAAACCCATTTAATCATAAGAAGCACCAAATCTGCGAAAAACTTCGCAAATAACAGGAATTATGTAACTATTGAGATTACTAATTGAGCGGTGTATGAATGGCCTCCAAAGGACTTAATGCAGCATCAGAAATCAGCGGTACTGCGCTGGTCAACCGCAAGCCAAGGACCGTGATATCATCCAACTGCTCGCGTGAACCTTTCCAAGCTAAAAATTGTTGATTGATTTCAATTTTCTGGATATTCATTGGCTTCCCGGAAATGCTCTTCAGATGGTCTTTAAATCGCTTTTTCATATACTTTGAACCCGTTGGGCCTCCAATCTGATCCACTATACCATCTGTAAAGAGGTATAACTGGTCGTTAACTGCGTAATCAACCACCACTTTGGCAAATTCATGATTGCTACTGCCGGTGCGGCAGATTGACCTGTTTTGTCCATCTACAATAATAATTTCGCCCTGATGCAGCAGATAGGCCGGTCGTTTGGCTCCGGCAAAATGGATTTTCATATCCGAATAATCAATCAGGCAGATAGCCATATCCATGCCATAATCAAGATAATTCGAACCCGAATTAAGACAATTATTGATATGGCTGCGGAGCTTATTCAGAATCTTATCCGGATCAATCGTTCGTTCCCGTACAACAATTTCATTGAGAAAAGCAATGCCAAGCATGCTCATCAGAGCCCCCGGCACACCATGTCCGGTGGAATCGGCGACTGCAATAAGCGTATATTCTTTTTCAGCTTCTCTGAACTCTTTCATCCAGTAAAAATAACCAATAACAATATCTTTCGGTAAATAAATCAAAAACGACTCTGCAAATCG
>CAZRNJ010000091.1:0-9047 GCA_964601385.1 uncultured Bacteroidales bacterium
GTTTAATCCTTCCGATTGCGGCTTGTCTGATGGCAGTATCGTTCTTTCTGTTTCTGTACCGGGTAGCTCTGCCAATTATAGTATAGATAGCTTAATATGGACTGCAACACCGGTTATTAACGGATTAGCGCCGGGCCCATATACCGTTTTTGTGCGAAATGCTGCTGCCCATCACTGTACCGTTAAAAGCCAACCCCAGATACTCTCGGCAAACGATGTACCCGTAATTGATACAGTAATAACACAACTCCCCTCTGATTGCGGAACAGATGATGCCGGTTTGCGTGTTGTGGCAACAGGAATAGCTCCGCTTCAATACAGTTTAGATAGCTTCAACTGGGTTGGCCTGCCATCCTTCAACGGATTAATCGCTAACCAGTCGCATACTGTTTATGTACGGCCGCAATCATTAACACGTTGTGTAGCGGAACAAACAGTATTTATCCCGGGACTGCACCCGCCGGTGATTGACAGCATTGTAAGTGTAAACCCGGCAACCTGCGAATCCAATGATGGCAGTATACGGATATTTGCTTCGCCAACATCTGCAACATTTGATTATTCAATCAATGGCGCTGTTACCTGGCAGTCAAACCGTTTATTCAGCAATCTGGCATCCGGAAATTATGCGGTGTCGGTGCGTAACAGCAATGGCACCTGTACAATCAGCGGACAGACCATTACGCTTACAGCTCCGTTGGCGCCAATGATTGATGGCACTAATACTACGGCGGTTACCCGTTGTGATGTTCCTGATGGAAAAATAACCATTCATGCAAGGCCTGCCGGCAACTCCTATCAATACCTGGTTTATAACAGCACGTATAATTTGTTGAAGCAATGGTCAAACGACAGCATTTATTCAGGACTTGCGCCGGGGGCTTATTATCTGGCCATCCGTAACAGCGACCAAACCTGCAGGGTAAATCACAGTTCTCCTGTAATGGTAAATGATTCTACTCCCAAATTTGCCATAATTACCGGAAGTCCGATGATCTGCTTGAATGATTCGGTTACGCTCACCGCTGCATCCGGGAAAAGCTACAGATGGAACACTTCACCGGCCGATACTCTGAACAACATTCGCATCAGTCCTGCATCAACCACTATATACACGGTTACCGTAACAACACATTCCGGTTGCATTACTACTGGCAACAAATTGGTTATTGTAAATGATCTCCCGTTGGTTGTTTTTCAACCCGCGCAAATCGAATTATGCAATCCTACTGTTTTACTCCGGCCGGTATCTGATCCTTCGCACGTCTCGTTCCTCTGGGATAATGGCATTACCAGTGCATCACGAACAGTTGCTCAAACCGGCACATATAGCATCGTTGTTACGGATAATAAAAATTGCAGCCAACAGGCATCGGTTGAGGTTATTTCACCGGCTAACCCTCTGTCATTATTACTTGAACCTCATCGCGAAGAATGTCCGGGCGATAATAACGGTATATTGTATTGCAGAGTAACAGGTGGCACTCCGGGTTATACGTTTGTATTAAATACAGGCGAATCAATCACCGGATCATTCGCAGAATTTGTTGATCTCAGCCCCGGCTCCTATTCAGTTACTATTACCGATAGTATTGGCTGCTCTGCTGCTGATGCAGCAATTATTGATAAATCTGTTTCCGGCATAGAAATAATCAGCATTAACTCAAAAAATCCATTTTGTGAACTGAGCAGTGACGGTAGTATCACTATTAATGTTAATGACGGATTATTTTATCAGTGGGATAATAGTAAGTCGGGGAAAACAATCAATGGGCTGAGCCAGGGTACTTACCGGTTCACGGTTACTGATCAGTTTGGCTGCTCGGTTAGTGAAGCTGTTGTGCTTACGCCGCGTGTCGAGAATTGCGTAACTATACCAACTGCATTCTCACCTAATGGTGATGGAATAAATGATGTTTGGGAGATTGCAGGTCTTTACATTTTTTATCCTAACTGCAAAATTGAAGTGTTCAGCCGTTGGGGTGAAAAATTATTTAGTTCGAAGGGATATAATCACTATTGGGATGGAACTCTCAACGGACGTCCATTAGCGATTGATTCATACCATTTCATCATTAATTTCGGCGATGGATCAAAGCCAAAAACCGGTCAGGTTCTGATTATCCGGTAATTTGTTTCATTGGCATCTCGCTTATGCTATTTTATGGCTTTAGTGAGAAAGGCATTATATGGATGGTATCAGTCCTTTACAATGATCTCGGTGTAAACAATATCATCCTGATAAATTTTCAATTGATAAGTGCCGGGTATGGCATCAGTGAAGTCAACTGCTTTAAAACCCCGGAAAAATTTCTGCTTCAGTTCACGTTCCTCACCTTTAGAGTTTACCAGCACAATACGCGCTGCATCATCAATGCCATCAATATAAACAATTCCTTCGGTTAAACGCGGATAGGCCTTTATACTCTCTATTCCCGGTTTAGATTTATCATCTTCGGCAGTAACGTTTGACAGGGAAATACAAAGGCCAATAAATAAAAAAAAGTTTAGAGTTAATTTCTTCATAAACCAAAAATACACCAATTTATTACCAACTGCATGTTTTTTCAGATGATTTTCATCACTCCCTTGTATTAGGTATAATAGCTGCTATTTGCCGAAATTTCTTGTTTTTATCTGCGTGATAATCTTCTTGGTATATAACGGGAACTGGCCCTTCATCATCCAACTAAAATAGCTCGGGTCTTTAGCAAAAACATCTGTTACTTTCTGGCCTTTATATTTGCCAAAATTGAATACTTCATTTTTATTTTCATCATAAATAATTCGGCCGGCAAAATCAACAAACTGCGACTGCCTGGTAAATTTTGCTAATTCCTCTACATTATTCTCTACACCTGGCAGCTTATTACCCATATTATCAATATACGGTTGTCCTGTATAGCGTTCGATCTGTGCCTTTAATACTTCAAACGTTGCCACTGTATCGGCTTCGGCCGAATGAGCATTCACCAGGTCTTTTCCGCAATAAAATTTATAGGCAGCAGCCAGGGTTCGTTGTTCCATTTTATGAAAGATAACCTGTACGTCTATGATATTTTTCTTCTTAATATCAAAATCAATATTTACGCGTAAAAATTCTTCTACTAATAGCGGGAGATCAAATTTTATCAGATTATATCCTGCGATATCACAACCTTCAAACTCATACGCCAATGTTTTGGCTAATTGTCCAAAGAGTGGTTTATCCTTAACATCTTCATCGGTTATTCCATGGATCTCGGTTGATTTAGCCGGAATAGCTATGCCGGGATTGATACGCCAGGTTTTTATCTGTTTGTTATCATCGGGCAGCCACTTTAGTATTGAAATCTCAATAATCCGGTCGGTAGCTACATCTACACCGGTTGTCTCAAGATCAAAAAAAATTAACGGTCGCGTTAAAGGTAGATTCATGATTTTAAAAAAAAAGGCCGCATCCGGCGGCCTTTGTTATAAGTTTAAATAATTAGGCATTAATCATCATTGGCATCAGAAGCATAAGTATTTCTTCGTTTTCATCTTCTTTCTCAACCGGTTTGATAAGACCTGCGCGTGATGGATCGGAAAGTTCGATCAGTACTTCGACGGATGAAAGATTTGATGCAAGCTCAACAAGAAAAGTTGATTTAAAGCCAATTTCCATGGCATCTCCTTCGTATTTGCAATTAATTACTTCCTGTCCGCTGATGCTGAAATCAATATCCTGTGCTGATACGGATATCTGATTCCCGGATAATTGAAGCTTCACCAGATTACTGGCCTGATTGGCACAAACAGACACACGGCGCAATACATTATGGAACTCAAGCCGGTCAACAATAACCTTGTTAGGATTATTCGTTGGGATTACTGAATTATAATTAGGGAATTGTCCTTCAACAAGGCGGCATACCATAGTATATCCGGCCAGCGTGAACATTGCATTTTTATCATCGAAGGTAAGAGTAACATCACCTTTTTCTTTGGGCAGTATATTTTTAAGCAGATTGGCCGGCTTTTTCGGAAGAACAAACGCTGATGCTTTTGACGCTTTTATATCTGTGCGCTGGTATTTAACAAGCTTTTGGGCATCCGAAGCAACAAATGTCAGATTATCTTTATTTAATTCAAATAAAATACCATTCATTATGGGACGCAACTCATCATCCGATGTGGCAAAAATAGTTTTCGAAATACCCTTGTTTAATGCTTCGCTGCTGAGTTTAAGTACATTTTTGCCGACATCCTTTACTGTGGGAAGGACAGGATATTCATTTATCCCTCCTTGTCCGCTCAGCTTATACTGCCCTTTTTCGCTGTGAATAATTATACCCAGTGTTTTCAGGTTTATATCAAAGGTTAGTGGTTGTTCCGGAAATTCTTTCAATATATCGGTAAGTAATCGCGCAGGAATGGCAATGGCTCCGGAATCTTTGGCATTTTCAATAGTTATTTGGGTGACCAGAGTGGTTTCCAGGTCCGAAGCGGTAATCTCTAAACGCTTATCTTCAAGATTAAATAAAAAATTATCGAGTATCGGTAACGTGTTTTTCGGACTAATTACTTTACTGATTGATTGCAGATGACCTAACAGTTCAGTGCTTGATATAACGAATTTCATGGCATTGTAAATTAATTGTTTAACAATCAAAGGATTAATATACTCACTGCATACAAGCAGTATCGTCAAAGATAATTTATTTATTCAGAAAACAAAAGTATAGATGGCTATTTTAAAAACATTGTTTATAACTTATCTGCAATATGTAATTATCATTAAATAAGAAACTTAAAATATTAAAACCAACTCACATAATTGTCGATAAGTGCAAGAATTGTGCCCAGCAATAAAATTATACAAATAAACAGAACATTGAACAAGCATATCATTAACAGATTAACAGATACGGTTTTTTTAATGCTGATCTTCTTACGTAAAAAATCAACCAGCCGGTAGGTCAGTATCTGGGACATAAAAAAAAGCATCAACAATCCAATAAAGCGTACCATGGGAAATCGAAAAATACCCTGCAGAAAATAAAATCCACTTTCGGTAGATTCGGCCAGAATAATACGACTGAAAAAGTTAAACGTCAGAAATATCTCAATGGTAATAAATCCAATGAATAGCGCTGTATTGACGCGTTCCTGCAGTATTTTGACCGAAAGATCGGTTTCGGCAATCAATTTTTCAATTTGGGTCTTTAACCCCGGAATACTTTCCCGCTCTTTGTTTTCTTCTAAAAACCGCGTTAGTTGTGTACGTGTATCCAGTAGGTCAATCAATTGTTTCGACTGGCTGTAATGGCTCCTGCGGTTGTTCAGGTAAATAATAATTGGCATCAGCACAGCAATCAGTGAACTGATAGCCGGGATAAACTCATCTATTTCAGGTGTCGGATTCATGATGCAGTTTTTTCAAAAATACATATTTTCTTATATATGTTCCTGTCCTGTATCATTAGTATTATACAGATTTGGAACTATAATAGTCCAATTTTTACTTTGTTTAATTCAGCTAAAAATAATTATCCATGGGCAAAACCAAAGCAGACCTAATCTGTTTTTTCTATTTATTCCGGTTATTTGGGGGTCTAAGACATACCCCAGCTCTGTTGCGGAATATGTTTCATGATATTACGTTGGAGTTTCATTCGCGTGATTGCTATATTTTTGAATAGCACTGACAACCGATCGGGGTGGCGCACATGGCTTGAAATTTTCTGACCGGACAAATGCCAATAGTGTTTCTCCTTCATTGACCAAAGAGTTACTGCTGTTATACGTTCTATACGTAATATTTAATTTAACTCCGTTCAGATCTGCTATCGTGGTTTTTATTGTTAATACCTCATCATACTTCACTGTATGGATAAATTTAAAATTCATGCTGATCACAGGAAGTAAAAACCCCTGGTTTTCTAATTCTTTGTAAGGTATTCCAATATGACGGAATAGTTCCCAACGGGCCGATTCGTAGTATTTTGGATATTTGGAGTGATGTACTGTTCCCATTTTATCAGTCTCTGAATAGCCAATCCGGAATTTGTAGGAATATTCAATCATATTGCTGTTTATTTATTTTTTTCACAAGGACATGGAACAGACCTGTGCTTCCCGGATTTCCGCGTTGCGAGACATCCGTTGGTTAATTGAATTAAAAAAACGAATATCCAGCAAGAGATAAGAATTATTTTTACCCTTCGGTTTTTCAGGTATTGTATTGGCCTATAACCGGAATAATCTTCCATACAATTGCATTATTTTTACATAACGATACACATATACCACAGCCATTACATATTTCAGGGTTGATAAAACATATTGAGTAATGACATTCGGTTTCCATGCTTATACAGTATTTGACGCATTTAGCGCAACCTGTATTCGGTAAAAAAAGTATTGCCTGTTGCGGACAGGAGCGGACGCATTCGCCACATAGCTTACATAAAGAGCAATCAATTATTGGAGTTCTGTTCATCTTTAATAGATCTGGCTCTTTATAATATTTAATGACCGTGTCCGTGATGTTCCTGATGCTCTGAACAACTGATGCCGCTGTCTTTGATCTGGTTGTCGAGATATTGCCGGACAAGGGTTTCGGGTTGCCCGGTACAGCCGCGAATAACACTGATGCCATTCCGGTTTAATACATCAATTGCACCGGCGCCAATACCACCGGCCAGCATTATTGTTACGCCCAGAGCAGATAATTCCGAGGCGATATTTGATTTACACCCACAACCGGATGTTGCTTCAATCATTTTAATTTCTTTGATTTTTTTCTGTTCATCAATGGTGAATACACTGTAATAGGCACAGTGCCCGAAGTGTTCGTCCACCTGATTATCATGAGTAACCGGTACTGCAATTTTCATAATTTATCCTCCTTATTTATTGTGATATTAGATAATTTAGTTAAATGAGTTTTAATTTTATTCAATAGTTGTTTGTACGAATCTGTTATTATTTTGTTTTGGGTATAGTGATTGATACTTCCTTCTTTCGTATGTTCAATCATCTGTACCAATGGTATTTGTGCCAATAGCTCGGTATTAAATTTTGCTGCCAGGGTTTTGCCTCCATCTTTACCAAAGAGGTAGTATTTTTCATCAGGATGCTCCGACGGGGTGAACCATGCCATATTTTCAATAATTCCCCAAACAGGAATTTTCAGATCTTTGTTATTAAACATTGATATTGCTTTTTGTACATCAGAAAGTGCCAGTATTTGCGGAGTGGTGACAATAATAATCCCGTTTACATCAATCTGCTGGCAGAGGGTAAGAGGAATATCGCCGGTTCCAGGCGGCAAATCAACCACCATTATATCAATATCGCCCCATAATGTTTCATTGAAGAGCTGAAGTAATGTGCTTGATGCCATAGGGCCTCTCCAGATCAGGGGCTGTTCAGCATCAACCAGAAAGCCGATAGACATCAACTTGATACCAAATTTTTCAATTGGCAAAAGTACTTTTTCACTGGTTTGATCAACTATGCAGCGCTGGCCCTCAACTTCGAAGAGAGTAGGGATAGAGGGCCCGAATAAATCGGCATCTACCAATGCTGTTTTTATTCCGCTGTGAGCGAATGCTAGTGCGAGATTTGTCGCTACGGTTGATTTGCCAACACCGCCTTTTCCCGAAGCGATGGCTATAATGTGTTTAACCGTTGGCAGTGTTACCTTTTCTATTTTATGCATCTTATTTTTTTATAATTGCTTTATCAATATCCTCTTTACTGATTTTTTTTGTACAGAAAAACCAGTCGTAGCACTTTATGTCTTTAGCCCCTTCCATACGCTCCTTAGCTACTCCGCATGAACCGGCAGGAGGCACAATTACTTCATCCCCGGGCCGCCAGTCGGCCGGTGTGGCAATCTGGAACTTATCTGCTGTTTGCATCGCTATCAGCGCCCGGTATAATTCGTCGAAATTACGGCCTAAGCTTAACGGGTAATATAAAATTGCACGAATAATTCCCTGCGGGTCAACATAAAACACAGCCCGCACAGCTTTTGTGTTGCTTTCACCCGGCTGGATCATGCCGTATTTTTTTGCTACATCCATAGTAATATCTTCAATAAGCGGAAAAGTGACTTCAATATTTTTCATTCCTTTGAATTCAATTTTTTCTTTGATGGTTCGCAGCCAGGCGATATGACTGTATAGTCCGTCAACAGATAATCCAAGCAGTTTACAATTGGCCTGATTAAATTGTTTTTCGAGATGTGCGAACGTCATAAATTCGGATGTGCAGACAGGAGTAAAGTCGGCAGGGTGACTGAAGAGAATAACCCAATTCCCTGTATAATCGTCGGGGAAGTTTACCGGACCCTGCGTTGTTACTGCTTTAAATGATGGTGCTTTATCCCCGATACGAGGCATGGCGATAATTTCCTGGTTTTCCATAATCGTTTGTTTATTGGTTTAGTGATTTGATTTTAACTAATTCATCCGGCCCAAATGTTGAGCAGCCCTCGCATTTATAGTGGTGTTCAATATTCTCAAACAGGCGATAGCATTTTTTGCATTTGTACCAGGTTTTGTCAAATTTAACATTCCCACCCCCTATATGTATTTGTATCCCCTCGACAAATGCTTTGGCAATTTTATTAAGGGCCGAATGGTAAATTCGCGTAAAGGTAGGCCTTGAAATATTCATCTGCATTGCCGCTGTCTCCTGGTCTGATTTATCATAATCTATGAGCTTGATGCTCTCGTATTCATCGTACGTCAGGTCAACATGTTGGCGTGACTCATTTGCAATTCCAAATGGCTTATAACCAATCATTTTAGGAGGAGAACATAATCTTCGGTTACGGGTAGGTCGTGCCATTATCAGAAACAAATTTCTGCAAATATAATGAACGTGCGTTCATAAACCTAATGTTTTAACCCGGATTTTTCAGTAAGGAACAAAAGTCAACATTAACATGGTGATTAGAATATAGTTATGTAGTTTTGTACAAACACTAAAATATTCCTGTTATGGATTATGAATATAGTGGAAAAAACGCTCAAATTGACCACCCTCTCGCCGGAGCAAATTGACCACCCCTT
>CAZRNJ010000092.1:0-4856 GCA_964601385.1 uncultured Bacteroidales bacterium
GTGCTTCGCCGGTAAAATCAACACAGTAGCACGATTGATTAACATCAGTTAAATAAAGTACACCATTATTCAAATGAATCATGGGGCCTGAGTAAACAGGCCATGGCGATGAAAGATCAATGGGCT
The DNA here is from genome assembly GCA_964601385.1 of uncultured Bacteroidales bacterium. Lineage (GTDB taxonomy): Bacteria > Bacteroidota > Bacteroidia > Bacteroidales > JBBRXJ01 > CAZRNJ01. The sequence continues at coordinate 127 of CAZRNJ010000092.1, forward strand.
TTCCATTCACACTCCACGATGCAATCTTGCCGTGTCCCTTTCCCGAAGGCCACACCGGCTGCAGATAAGGAGGTGAAGAATGTATTACTGCCGGTTGTTGCGGGCCAAAACCCCAATCAAATATCGGTTCAGTGAATGAGCCGGAATCAGAATACTGCACCATAAATTTATCCCCCTGAAGTGACTGATAACTCACTTTATTTAAACTATCAAGAAGAGTAAAATCAAGCATTGTGCCGGCAGCAATCTTTTTACGGAAGGCATCAAATGATTTAAACTTTTGTTTTTCATGCACCTCAATCACGAAACCGCAAACTTTGCCCGGCGCCGCTTCAACAGATGTAAACATTACATCGGCCTTTTTAACGCGTTTGATAGAATCCGGCCTGTTACCACGCAGCGAACGGACAACAAGATAAATTTTTTCCATCTCAACAAACAGGATATTTCCGGCAAAGACGGGATTATACATCCCGCGGCCATTAAAAAACAGATAGCTACGATTATTATTTGTTTCCACCTGCTGTGCGCCAACAGGGTTATGCCTGGCCGTATCGGCCGGAAAACGCAGAAAAAAATCCCGCGACCATTTCTTCTTCCAGTCATTAATGATACTATCCATTACCAATCTCTGTTTTTCGGCATCCTCGGGCACTCTGGTGAGTTGAAACAGTACATTCTTATGATGGGCCAGTTGATCAAAAGGCATACGCTGCTGTCCGCTGGCCGATTTATCAGGGCGGTTTACACCGCGCCCGGATACGGCCTGTGCCGACGGTGATCCGCTGTCAACCAATCCAACCAGTTTCCAACCCACAATCTGAATATCACCACCGGTCCATCCCCCATAAGGCAAATAAGCAGCGCCAAGTGTAAAACTTTTTTCCACATAAAATGTTTGCCGGATATAAGAAGGAATATCATACAGATAGGATGGTTTACTGTTATAATACATTGCCGGTAATGGCATTTTCCGTTCAGCAATGGCAACAGCAGCCGCAGGCGGTCTGTAAGCCGATAGCGCAGCATGTATGGCATGAATATGCTCGGATGTCCTTTCATCTTCACCTGAAAAATTCTGAGGAGTCATCATAAAAGGATTACTGCCATACCACATCCATCCGAGATAGCTGGCCGACCCGTGATACGAAGACACAGCGCCCTTTCCCCGCATATCTCCACCACTCATGATACCCTGTGAATACAACAGCGCTGTTTCAGCCGCATAATAATCAAGAACAGCTTTAGCAGCCATCTTAACCACAGTATCGGCAGCAAAATCAAACAGGTTAAGCCAACCCATCACATTATAACAATTATAGGTTGATGAATTCCACTCGGCAGTACCGGTATGATAAATCGTTCTCGCCGTATAAAGAATCCATTTCTTCATTTCCTGTAACCGTTGCAAAGCATCGGGAAACGAATCAGAATAATTGTCAGCAGCAATCTGGGCATAAAGATAGCCGCTAGTACGACTCATGGCAATATGATTCTCGGTTCCTTCGCAAGTCCATGCATTATAACAATCGGTACGTTCAAATACCCTTTTTAAAAATTCATATTTATTTTCTTTTACACCCTCTGCATCAGGAAACATAAACAATATACGAGGCAGTTCAACAAGGTTAAAATGAAAAGTTGGCTTTGTTTTATAAATATCCATTCGCTTTTTCATTACGGCATATTGAGGCGATCGGTCACCATACTTCACAAGTACGGCAAGCACTTTGGGATAGTTGTATTTACCAAAATCAGACACACCGCCATCATAACCAATCGGCCGTTCACCATTGTTCCAAAGCGGATAGTAGTCGGCAATATGCTCAATAAGCAGTTGCCGGCGGCTGGTAAATGCTGCCTCGTAATCAGCGGCCTGTATTTGCAAAGTCAATAATGAAATACACATTGATAACATAATCCGGTTAAAATTCATAAGCGTTTTTCGTTAATTCATTTTCATTAATGCATGTTTGCAATTATTGAATTGCAAAATCCCGCTTAAAGATAGAAAAAAAGTAAAACAGGGCTACGAGTTTATTTATAAGGGAATTGAAACCAGATTTACTTACAATTAAAAATAAATATATTTGCACCCGTAAAGACAGTTCCATGAATAACATTCGTAATTTTTGTATTATCGCGCATATTGATCACGGTAAGAGTACGCTTGCCGACCGGTTGCTGCAAAAAACGCATACCATAGCTGACCGTGACTTTCAGGATCAGGCCTTAGACGACATGGACCTTGAACGCGAGCGCGGAATCACCATAAAAAGCCATGCCATACAAATGAATTACAGCCATAACGGTGTCAATTACATACTGAACCTGATAGACACCCCCGGCCACGTTGATTTCTCGTACGAGGTCTCACGCGCAATAGCTGCCTGTGAGGGAGCTCTGCTGGTTGTTGATGCCACACAGGGCATACAGGCACAAACCATTTCGAATCTCTATCTGGCGCTGGATCACGATCTTGAGATCATCCCGGTAATCAATAAAATTGATATGGATGCCGCTAAACCGGAAGAAGTAAAAGATCAGATTGTTGAATTATTAGGATGTAAACGTGACGAGATTATTTTAGCCAGCGCCAGAACCGGATTGGGCGTGGATGAAATTCTGGAAGCTATCATAAATCGCATTCCTGCGCCCGGTGGTCGTGTTGATGCGCCGCTTCAGGCGCTAATCTTCGACTCGGTATTTAACTCATACCGGGGTATTATTGCCTATTTCAGGATTTTTAACGGAGAAATAAAGAAGAACGACCATGTTAAATTTGTAGCAACGGGAAAAGAATATCATGCCGATGAAGTAGGCATATTAAAATTTAAACCGGAACCCCGTGATGTAGTAAGTGCCGGTGATGTCGGCTATATCATCTCAGGAATTAAGATAGCCAGCGAAGTAAAGGTTGGCGATACGATAACCCATGTGGCTCAACCCTGTACTGAAGCCATCGCCGGATTTCAAAATGTTAAACCCATGGTATTTGCAGGTATCTATCCGGTTGATGCTGATGATTATGAGATGCTTCGCGATTCGATCGAAAAATTGCATCTGAATGATGCTTCCATGACCTTTGAGCCGGAGTCATCTGCTGCGCTGGGCTTCGGGTTCCGCTGCGGATTTCTCGGACTCTTACACATGGAAATTATTCAGGAACGCCTCGACCGCGAATTCAACATAGATGTAATTACTACGGTCCCTAATGTGATGTATAAAATTCATACATCGAAAAACGAAATTATTGAAGTACATAATCCATCGGGAATGCCAGAGCCAAATTATATTAATTATATTGAAGAACCCTATATTCATGCACAGATCATCACCAATACAGAGTACCTCGGTAATATAATGACACTCTGTATGGATAAGCGCGGTGTATTGAAGAACCAGATCTTTCTGCCTAACGAGCGCGTAGATGTAACATTTGATATGCCTCTGGCTGAAATCATCTTTGATTTTTATGATAAGCTCAAAAGTATATCTAAAGGATATGCTTCGTTTGATTATTACCAGACCGACTATAAACAGGCCAACCTGGTAAAACTTGACATACTGCTTAACGGAGAGAGTGTTGATGCGCTGTCAACGCTGATTCACCGCGACAACTCGTACAATTTTGGCCGCAGGATGTGTGAAAAACTACGCGAGCTGATTCCCCGCCAGCAATACGAGGTAGCGATACAGGCGGCCATAGGAACAAAGATTATTGCACGCGAAACGGTAAAGCCATTGCGCAAAGATGTAACAGCCAAATGCTACGGTGGAGACATCACGCGCAAACGCAAACTGCTCGAGAAACAAAAAAAGGGCAAGAAAAGGATGCGCCAGGTAGGACGCATTGAAGTGCCCCAGGAGGCCTTTCTGGCTGTATTGCGAATGGATTAAGCGCTAAAAAATCAGCCGAAGAACATTAAAGCTAATAAAAGCCGCTGTCCAGGCCACCGAAGTGGTAAACAGAAAAGTAACAATCATCCATTTGATTTTGCCTGTAGCCCTACGTACAGCCATAAGTGCGCCGACACATGGCGAATATAAAAAGATAAACAGCATAAAAGCAATAGCCACAGGCGGGGTAAAAATATCAGGACTGATACCGATCGTATGATCACCGGCAAGAATATCAGAATACAACACATTGAGAGAGCTGACAAGTATTTCTTTAGCTGCAATACCAGAGAGTAAACTGACACCCATCTGCCACTCAAATCCCAACGGCCGCAATACCGGCTCGATAAAATGTCCAAGTGCTGCAATATATGAATTTCTGATTTGCGCACTGTTGATGGCCATGTCGAATGTTTCCATACGTTTGTTCATGGCCTGGTTCAGCGATTCAACCGCCACATGATTCTCATGCATTTCAGCATCGCTGATCTGTAAAGCATACGTTTTCTGCATTTCGTACTTCTGCTGTTTGATCGCAAGTACTTCAGGGCTGTTACGAGGAAAATATTCGAGCGCCCATATCGCAACAGAAGCAATCAGGATTATTCCACTGATTTTTTTCAGGTATTCCTCTCCCTTTCTCCACATATCGCCGGCTATATCGCCTAAACGAGGGACTGTATATGCCGGGAGTACGATAGATATATCGGGATCGTTAACCTGTGCTACAAATTTATTAAGGATAAACGCAACTAATATTGCTGTTAATATCCCAAAAAGGTAAAGTGATATCAGCACCAGTCCGGCGTATTGCGGAAAACAGGAAGAAA
>CAZRNJ010000092.1:4866-8997 GCA_964601385.1 uncultured Bacteroidales bacterium
TAATCAGTACATAGGCAGGTAATGTGGCACTACACGACATAAAAGGGATGATCAGAATAGTGATAATGCGGTGACGACGGTTATGAATGGTACCCGCGGCAAGGATAGCCGGCACACTGCATCCGAAACTCATCAGTAAAGGAACAAATGAATAGCCCCTGAGATTAATCCTGCGCATAAGAGAATCCATCAATACAACAGCTCTCGCCATATAGCCACTGCGCTCAAGGATAGATATAAACAAAAACAGAATAAGAATATTCGGTAAAAAAGCAATCACCCCCCCAACCCCAGTAATCACACCATTAGCAATCAAATCACTAACCATTCCGGATGGAAGAAGATCAGAAATCATTGTGGCTATGGCATCAAATCCGGCAGAGATCAAGCGTTGCGGGAATGAGCCAAAAACAAATGTGACATAAAAAACAATAAATAGAATAAAAATGAAAATCAAGGGGCCGCTATACCTGTTCAAAAACCATCTGTTTAATACATTTTCCAATAATGGTATTTCATTCAACGCCTGTTTATTATTATCGTGCACTTTTCAGGTATTTAGATTGATTCTAAATAATGCAATATTACATTTTTTTTTCATAACTTGCTTACTAATAAATATCAGCCAAAAATTGTTAATAAAAAGATTATTCAGCAATCAGATAATAGAGTATTTTTACGTTAAGCATTAGAGCCGAAAATGGAGACAAGCGAAGAGAGCATATATAAAAAGATACAGGATGTATTTGGAGAATTACCGGCAAACCTGAATATTCTTGAAGAGCAGATAGATATTGATGTTCAGATGGAATATTTTGATTTTTCCAAAAAGATTAAGACAGAGATAGAGCCAACAACAGAAATCACGAATAAGAACGATTTATTCAATTCATCCATTGCCGTCGAAGACAAAAAACAACTTCTTGTGCAGCTTGCATCAGTAGATGATATTGATGCCTATCGCACCATTGAACGGTACCTTGAAAACCCGGAGCCCGGTTTGCGTAACTGGGCCATCCTTGCCCTGCAGGAAAGCCGCATGGTATTACAAAGTAAACTGCTTGACGAAAACCAGATTTTTATTTCCACAGGCCTTGGCGGAAAGGGTTCGAAACTGCGTTATTTCATCGTATTAATGTCGAGTAACGAAAGTATATTTACTGATGTACAAAAAAAACTGATTGAAGATGAATTTCAATTCAACTTAAAGAAACTGAATATAGAAATTGAAGATATCAGTTTTTTTGATCGCTTCTGCACGATTACAGCTATCATTCCAATAGATATATCATTAAAAGATGCCTTTAAAGACACTATCAGGGAATGTAATCAGTTTGGTGATTTTTTAAATGACAATTTCATTGTAACCAATGTCAAGCGGCTATCGCAGGCCGAAATAGAAAATTTTCTTGACAGACATAATCTTGGAGATGACCCGGACGAAGAGGATGACTATCCCGGCAGCCGGTCAATATTAGATTAATTTACATCCCGTTTAAATATTTGTATTATCATCCGTTTTACTGTCGTTAGAATCATTGACACCTTTAACTGCCAAAGGATTGGCTGCAAGGATAAAATCAACTGATTCGTGGAATGCACGGGCAAAATCAGTAAAATCTTTACCATAAATTAAAATTTTATGCTTTTCAAAATATGTTTTATCATTATGCATAAACTTTTTTTTACTCTCGGTAATAGAAAGATAATACTCATTTCTGTCCGTTAATCGTACATCAAAGAAATAGGTGCGCCGGCCGCTTTTCACAATCCGTGTAAAAACCGGTTGTTTAGCGCTTTGTGATTCAGGTTGAGCCAATAAACCTTCGCTGTCAGTCATATTCGGATAATTGAGTTATATGCCATTCACAATCAGACAATTCAGTTCAATGCCGGAATATTTAAATAAAAAACAACCGGATTGACCAGATAAAGGTAAAATTTATTTTATTTTGCAGCAAATTAAAATATATTGGTAAAAAAAATTTTGTTCTTTACATGATAAGCCGGAGAATCATACGAATCAAAGTGTTACAGGTTTTATACTCACACTACAAAACCAACCGGCCAGCCGATGAGTCGGAGAAGGAGTTGATGTTCAGCATCCGAAAAACTTACGATCTGTTTTTTTACCTGATACAGCTTGTTGTTGATGTTCGGGACTATTCGGCGGCAAAAATTGACCTCAACAGACAAAAAAAAGTTCCCACACCCAGCGACCTTTCACCCAATACCCGTTTTGCAGATAACAAAGTTATCCGGCAATTGCAGGCCAATAAACAGGTTAACAGATATATGCACAATAACCGTATCTCATGGGTGAATAATCCTGAAATAATACGCGAAGTTTTCACAGAACTAGAAAAGCAGGAGTTCTATCGCACCTATATGAATAAAGAAAAATGCAGCTACGATGACGACAAACAGCTTGTAATGAACATTTTCAATAATTTATTGAACGATTTTGAACCCCTGAATCAGACACTTGAAGAACAAAGCATTTTCTGGAATACTGAATGCTCCTTTATCGCTCTACAGGCAGCAAAAGCAATAAAAACGCTCACCCCAACAACGACAGAAGATTTTTCTTTAACACATACCGAACCGGGCGAAGAAGATCTGTATTTTATCCGCACATTATTTCGCCATACCATAAACAATGAAAGCAATTACCGTAAACTTATCGAAGAATACTCCAAAAACTGGGAAATAGAACGAATTGCGTTTATGGATATATTACTGATGCTGATGGCTGTAAGCGAAGTGATTGCTTTCCCGACCATACCGAGCAAGGTATCCCTCAATGAATACATTGAGATAGCCAAATCATTCAGCACGCAAAACAGCGCGCAATTTATCAACGGAGTACTGGATAAAATCGTCCTGAAATAAAAAGCAGAAAAAATCATTAAAAAAGAAGGCCGCGGGCTTATCGGCGAATAATCCCAGCTCGAATTACTGTTGCAATAGGCATTATACCAAAAGAACCACTGCATACGTAACAACCTGGAACGATTATCTTAACCGAATCGAATTGTTACAGAGATAATTCACTATTATCAATAATCGTAGCAACCATTACGGCCTTGATTGTATGCATACGATTTTCGGCCTGATCAAATACAATCGAGTGATGGGACTCGAACACCTCATCAGAAACCTCCATGGCTTCGATCCCGAAATTTTTCTTAATCTTTTGGCCGATTTTAGTATCCGCATTATGAAAAGCGGGAAGACAATGTAAAAATTTCACATTGGGATTTGCGGATAGTTCAACAGTCCTTTTATTCACCTGATACGGGAGGAGTTGCTTAATGCGGTCGGCCCAAACAGTTTCATCTTCGCCCATCGAGACCCAAACATCAGTATAAAGAAAATCAACACCATTAACAGCTTCGGCAACATTTTCGGTAAAAGTTAAAGAAGCCCCGGTCATAGCTGCTGTTTCCCTGCATTTTTTTATCAAATCTGCTGATGGGAAAAACTGTGAAGGAGCGGCAATGCGGAAATCCATACCTGTTACCGCAGCACCGGCCATCAATGAGTTTCCCATATTATAACGCGCATCACCCATATAACACAATTTCACTTTATCGAATGATTTTTGGCTGTGTTCCCTGATCGTCAGCAGATCGGCCAATACCTGCGTGGGGTGATACTCATTGGTGAGCCCATTCCAAACAGGAACACCGGCAAAACGTGCCAATTCCATAACAATCTCCTGTCCAAATCCGCGGTATTCAATCCCATCGTACATACGGCCCAGCACGCGGGCAGTATCTTTCATGGTTTCTTTATGTCCGATCTGCGATCCGGCCGGATCAAGATAAGTGACACCGGCACCCTGGTCAAGCGCGGCAACCTCAAAAGCACATCGGGTGCGGGTTGATGTTTTTTCAAAAATCAGGACAATGTTTTTTCCCTTCAAATACTGATTCTCCTTTTTTTGGTATTTATCCTGCTTAAGCCGGGCTGATAAATTCAGCAAGTAATTGATTTCGGCAGAATTAAAATCGAGCAAACGTAAAAAACTACGTCCCTTTAAGTTTATCATAGGTATATAACTGAAAGAGTTATTAATAGCCAAAAGTAAATAAAAAACCGGTCAAATGTTTAATTTATATTTATAAT
>CAZRNJ010000093.1:0-8940 GCA_964601385.1 uncultured Bacteroidales bacterium
GCAGAGGGCGTAAACGGTGAAACGATTTGGGCTGTAACCTTACTACCATCATCTGTTTCGCCGGTAAGGACAATGCATGTTAGTCCCGGGATCATCTGTTGATTTTTCAGATATTTATATCCCCTGGGAGGACTACAGGTCCGGAAACAATAATTACCGGTGGCTGTCTCAATGCCAATCAATAATTCGCTAAACTCATCTTCGTCATAGCCAAGCGCACCGGTATGAATACCATTATCGCGAAACACAGGCGATAAGGTAAAACGGCTTCCAAGCCGTGAATTCAAGACGGTAAGAACGGTCTGGTCATTAAGGGGTGTTGCCGGTATCTGCGGATCAACAGGAAAAGAGCCGGCAGCAATTGTCATCTGAATAATGACCACTGCTATCGCTGTAATAGAAAACTTTCTCATACATGATATTTAAGTACCGCCAAAATAGCAGAATAAAACGTGAATACAATAATTTCAGTTAAAAAAAATTCACCTGATGTCCTGAACATCTCTGATAACTTGTTTCCATCGCTGTTCATCCATTTTAGCGCCCATCACTTCAATGACATTTCCGCCAAGGATAGCGCCGGCACGGGCACAGTCTGCAAGCGGCCAATCCCGGGTGAGTCCATAAATAAACCCTGCTGCATACAAATCGCCGGCGCCGGTAGTGTCAATGGGTTTCACTTTAATAGCTTCGGCTTTGCAAATACTGTTTTTGTGAACAATTAAAGAACCGTTACCTCCCAGCTTAACAACAGAAATATCACATAAGTTGCCAATAATTTCAGCAGCTTCAGCCGGTTCTTTGGTTGTGAATGCTCTGGCCTCATCCTCGTTGGCAAACACAATATCAACATATTGAGCGATCATTTCATGCAGAAAATCCCTGTTTGATTCTACCACATTGTAACTGGCCATATCCAGTGATATTGTCAAATGATTCTCCTTTGCAATCCTCAACGCCTTTTCAAGCAATGCATGGTTTTGTACCAGATAGCCCTCAACATGAAAGTATTGATGATTGCGAAATGTTTCCGGCTTCAGATCTATATCGTTCAGTTCAACAGCAGCCCCGAGATAAGTGGCAAATGTCCGCTCTGAATCAGGACTTACCAGAGCAACGGCCCGGCCCGTAGGCGTTTGACTGAACAATAATTGCGGACTGATGGTGTTTTCTTTCATATCGTTCCGGAAGAAATCACCCAGTTGGTCATTCCCTGTTTTTCCGATATATGTAGTTGAGATGCCCAATTTAGCAAGCCCGTGAATGGTATTGGCAGCGCTGCCACCCGATTGTTGATACCGTTCGAGATGCGCTGTATATTTTAAAATTGTATCGCTGGCAGCGAGATCAACCAACTGCATACTACCTTTTGCCAGGTGAAATTTTTGTAATACCCCATCATCCGGCAGTCGTACAAGAATATCTACCAGTGCATTACCAATGGCGAGAACCGTTGCCATAAGACCTAAAGTTTAAATGCCTTCTTCAGATGATCAACATAGTCGAGTTTCTCCCATGTAAAGGTTTCATAAACCTTTTTCTTTCCGTTTACATCCATAGTTTTCTTCCCCGGCTTGCGACCCATATGGCCATAGGAAGCTGACTCTTTAAATATAGGATTGCGCAATCCGAGCCGTTTAATAAACAATGCCGGACGCATATCAAACATTTCGTTCACTACAGCAGAAATCCGTTCGTCACTGCCCACCTTTGAGGTGCCAAATGTTTTCACATTCAAACTAACCGGTTTAGCAACACCAATAGCATAAGCAACCTGAATCTGAACTTCGGAAGCAATACCTGCTGCAACAAGATTTTTCGCAATATGACGTGCTGCATAGGCAGCCGAACGGTCAACCTTTGATGAATCTTTTCCTGAAAATGCTCCGCCACCATGCGCGCCACGGCCTCCATAGGTGTCAACAATAATCTTACGACCCGTAAGACCTGTATCGCCATGAGGACCTCCGATTACAAATTTTCCGGTTGGATTAACAAAATATTTGATTGAACCAGTAAAAAGATTCTGTATTGATTTGGAATAAGTTGCTTTAACACGCGGTATTAAAATATTTACAATATCAGAATAAATCTTTTTCTGCATCTTATGCTCTGCATCAAAGTCATCATGCTGTGTTGAGACAACGATGGTATCAATTTTTTCAGGTCTGTTGTTTTTATCATAACGCACAGTAACCTGCGATTTTGAATCGGGAGCAAGATATTTCATCACTTTCCCTTCCCTTCTGATGGCCGCCAATTCTAATAAAATACGATGCGCCATATCAATGGTCAACGGCATGTAGTTATTGGTTTCATTAACGGCATATCCAAACATCATACCCTGGTCGCCTGCGCCCTGATCTTCTTCTTTTAATCGCTCTACGCCCTGGCGTATGTCAGATGACTGTTCGTGCAAAGCATTAAGAATACCGCAGGATTCGGCTTCAAACTTATACGATGATTTTGTATAACCAATCCGCTTAATAACATCCCTGACAATTTGCTGTACATCAATGGTGGCTTTGGTTTTAATTTCACCGCCAACAACAACAAGCCCTGTTGTAGCAAATGTTTCGCATGCACACTTGGATCCCGGATCACGCGCCAGAATGGCGTCCAATACTGCATCGCTAATCTGGTCGCATACTTTATCCGGATGGCCTTCGGAAACTGATTCTGATGTAAATAAATAGGACATATACGTCTGTTTTATGAATTATTAATTAAATGATTCTAATACCTGTAATGGTCGGGTTTATACGGTCCGTCTGCAGGAACACCAATATATTCGGCTTGTTCGGCGGTAAGACGTGTTAACTTGGCGCCTAACTGTTCAAGATGCAAACGGGCAACTTCTTCATCCAGCTTTTTAGATAAACGATACACGCCAACTTTATAACTATTTGTCCACAAATCAATCTGAGCAAGCGTTTGGTTGGAGAATGAATTACTCATAACAAAAGATGGATGTCCGGTAGCGCAACCCAGATTAACCAATCGTCCTTCGGCCAGCAGATAAATCGCATTTCCTTTCGGGAAAGTATATTTATCAACCTGGGGTTTGATATTTGTATGTTTTATTCCCGGATAGCTAACCAGTTTATCAACCTGAATTTCGCTGTCGAAATGGCCAATATTACATACAATTGACTGATCTTTCATCTGCGACATGTGCTCGATGGTGATTACATCCTTATTTCCGGTAGTAGTAACAAAAATGTTTCCTTCTTTTACAGCATCTTCCATTGTTGTTACTTCAAAACCCTCCATTGCGGCCTGCAGTGCGCATATCGGATCAATTTCAGTAACCAGAACACGCGCGCCGTACGAACGCATTGATTTTGCACAACCCTTACCCACATCGCCATAGCCCAAAACAACAACCACCTTGCCGGCAATCATTACATCGGTGGCACGCTTTATGCCATCAGCCAACGATTCACGGCATCCATACAAATTATCAAATTTCGATTTGGTTACCGAATCATTTACATTAATTGCAGGCACAAGTAATTCACCTTTCTCCATCATCTGGTAAAGACGATGAACACCGGTAGTCGTTTCTTCTGAGATTCCTTTAAGTTCTTTAACAAAACTATGCCATTTCGCCGGATCTGTTTTGAGCGTATTTTGTATCTGATCGAGAATTATTTTTTCTTCCTTGTTTGATGCTGTACGATTTAAAAACGAAGGATCATTCTCTGCCTTAAAACCCCAATGAATAAGCAATGTAGCATCACCGCCATCATCAACAATAAGATTTGGTCCTTTACCGCCGGGAAAAGTCAGCGCCTTATCGGTGCACCACCAATATTCCTCAAGCGTTTCACCTTTCCATGCGAAAACCGGAATCCCTGCATGAGCAATTGCTGCAGCTGCATGATCCTGTGTGGAAAAAATATTACAACTGGCCCAACGAACATCGGCACCTAAATCAACGAGCGTTTCAATAAGTACTGCCGTCTGAATGGTCATGTGCAGAGAGCCGGTAATCCGTGCGCCCTTCAATGGTTTTTGTTTCGAAAACTGATTGCGGATAGCCATTAAGCCCGGCATCTCCTTTTCGGCAATTTCAATTTCCTTACGGCCAAAATCTGCCAGTCCAATATCTTTCACTTTAAAATCGGTCATTACACTCTTTTTTGTTGCTGTTTCCATAAAAGAGACTAATTATATAACGTAATTAATTAATAAATAAGATGCAAAGGTAAATTTTTTTTCTGAACCGATTACTAAACTTCATAATTAAGGTTCTGTTGCAGCCATTTCTCTGTTTCAGAGATAGTTAAATTAAGACGACGGGCATAATCCTCAACCTGGTCGCGGCTAATCTTTCCAACATCATAGTACATGGATGAGGGGTGAGCGAAGTAAAAACCACTTACCGAACTGGCAGGAACCATCATAAACGATTCGGTAAGCCGGATACCGGTTCTAGCCGTTGCCTGAAGGATATTAAAAAGCACTTTTTTATCGAGATGGCATGGGCAAGTCGGATAACCGGGAGCCGGCCTGATGCCGGAATATTTTTCAGCCAGCATTTCCCGGATGCCGATTTTTTCGTCGGGCTGGTAACCCCATAATATTGTACGTACCTCGTGGTGTAGCGCTTCAGCAAAGGCCTCGGCTAACCGGTCGGCCAATAATTCGAGCATAATAGCATTATAATCATCGCCTGAATATTTGTATTCTTTAATATAATTTTCAAGATCAAGACCGGTTGTTACTGCAAATGCGCCAATATAGTCGGCCACACCGGTTGAGACAGGGGCAATAAAATCAGAGAGCGCATAATATACATCACTCCTTTCTTTTAACATCTGCTGGCGAAGTGTTGGCAATAGGGCCAATGGTTTTTCCCGCTTCTCATCGGAGTAAATAATAATATCGTTATCCACCGTATTGGCCGGATAAAAACCGACGACTCCAACCGGTTTAATAATTTTTTCAGCCGCAATCTCATCAAGCATGGAAAGCGCATCGTCAAACAGTTTTTTTGCTTCGCCGGCAGTATCAGCATTTTCGAGTATTGCAGGATAAGTCCCTTTAATATCCCATCCATGAAAAAAATAAGTCCAGTCAATAAACTCCCGTAATTTTTCAATGGTATAACTAACGGTTTGCGATCCGGTAAAAGTTGGACGCACCGGCTGTATTGCTTTCCAGTCGCAGGTAAACCGCCGCACATTCGCATCGGAGTAAGAAAGAAAATTACGTCCTGCTTTCCGTTCCTGATGTTTTTGACGAAGGATTTCCTGATTTTCTTTTGCTTTCCGGATGTATTCATCTTTCCCTGCACCCATTAATTCACTTAAAGCAGGAATACTGCGTGAAGCATCAGGAATATGCAGAGTTAAACCGGAATACTCCGGCGCCACTTTAACAGCCGTATGAATAGCCGAAGTGGTTGCTCCGCCCAGCAACAGGGGTATAGACAAATTACGCTGTTCCATTTCACGCGCTACATCCACCATCTCATCAAGTGATGGAGTAATAAGCCCGCTAAGCCCAAGCACATCGGGATTTTCATCCTCAATGGCCTGCATAATCTTATCTTTAGGGACCATCACGCCCAGATCAATAATTTCGTAATTATTGCAACCCATTACCACCGAGACAATATTTTTTCCGATATCGTGTACATCGCCTTTAACAGTTGCAATTAAAATTTTCCCTTTGGCTGCAGGCAATCCGGCTTTCTTACCTTCTTCAATGAAAGGCAATAAATAAGCAACCGCCTTTTTCATGACACGCGCGCTCTTCACAACCTGAGGTAAAAACATTTTCCCTGATCCGAAAAGTTCTCCCACCATGTTCATGCCATCCATCAGCGGACCTTCAATTATCTTTATGGGCTGATCAAATTCTTTCCGGATCTCTTCAATATCTTTCTCAATAAATTCGTCAATACCCTTTACTAAAGCATGATGAATACGACTCATCACATCCTGTTTGCGCCAGTTATCTTTACGCTCGCCTTTTTTTCCTTCGCCCTTGATTACATCGGCAAAAGCCATAAGCCGTTCTGTTGCGTCATCACGCCGGTTAAACAGAACATCTTCCGTGGCCTCCAACAAATCTTTCGGGATATTATCATAAACATCAAGCATCTCTGGATTGACAATGCCCATCGTTAAACCGGCATTCACAGCATGAAAAAGAAATGCTGAATGCATGGCTTCCCGGATAGTATTATTTCCACGAAAGGCAAATGAAACATTACTGATTCCACCGCTGATCAGACAACCGGGATACGTATCGCGAATCCATTGTACCGAACGGAAAAAGTCAACAGCATAATTTTTATGCTCTTCAATACCTGTACCTACCGTAAGAACATTAGGATCAAGAATGATCTCTTCGGGTGCAAACTTCAACTCGTCAATAAGAATGGCACAAGCCCTTGTAAATATTTCTTTGCGGCGCTCAAAATTTTCGGCCTGTCCCTTTTCGTCAAAAGCCATCACAACAACAGCAGCGCCAAAACGGCGTACAATTTTTGCCCGTTGCCGGAATGCCTCTTCACCTTCTTTCAAACTGATTGAATTCACAACCGATTTGCCCTGCAAGCATTTAAGTCCGGCAATGAGTACGTCAAATTTAGATGAATCAACCATCACCGGAACTTTAGCAATATCGGGTTCGGCAGCAAGAAGATTAATAAATCTGGGCATCACATCCACAGCATCAATCATTGCCTCATCAAGACATACATCAATCATCTGAGCTCCACCTACTACCTGCTGTCGGGCAACAGAAAGCGCCTCCTCATATTTTTCCTCTTTAATCAGTGCAGCAAATTTTTTCGAGCCGGTAACATTCGTGCGTTCACCAACATTGATAAAATTACTGCCGCTTCCGATCACCAGTGGTTCTAATCCGGTAAACACCGGCCGGTTGACCATCTGGCGTATTTGCCTTGGTTTATATTTAATTGCCTTATCGGCTATGGCCCTGATGTGTGCAGGTGTACTTCCGCAACATCCGCCAATAATATTAACGATTGCCTTTTTAAAATACAACTCTGCCTGCGCCGCCATTTCTTTGGCCGACTGATCATAACCGCCAAAAGCATTCGGCAGTCCCGCATTGGGATGAGCACTAACATATACAGGACATCGCTGACTCAGCAACTCAAGATAGGACGTAAGCTTATCGGCGCCAAGCGAACAGTTTAATCCAACCGAAAGTAACGGAAAATGCAACACCGAATGAAGAAATGCTTCAATGGTCTGTCCCGACAGCGTGCGTCCTGAAGCATCGGTAACTGTAACCGATATCATCACCGGCGTACGTTTTCCGGTTTCTTCGAACAACTCATCGAGTGCATAAAGGCCTGCCTTGGCGTTCAGCGTATCAAAAACCGTCTCCAGCATCAGCAAATCAACCCCACCATCAATAAGCCCCCGCGCCTGCTCCTTATAACATACAGCAAGCTGATCAAAAGTGATGCTCCGGAAACCAGGATTTGAAACATCCGGACTAATCGAAGCCGTTTTATTGGTTGGCCCCATAGTTCCAATCACCATCCGCGGCTTATCCGGTGTTTTTTCATTATATTGTTTTACGGCCTTACGGGCCAAACGTGCCGACTCAAAATTCATTACATATACCATATCTTCAAGCCCATAATCGGATTGTGACACAATATTCGCATTGAAGGTATTTGTTTCAATCAGATCGGCGCCTGCCTCAAGATACTGAAGGTGGATGGACTCAATAATATCCGGCCGGGTAATGGTAAGTACCTCATTGTTTCCTTTAATATCAATATGATGATTCTTAAAACGCTCGCCACGATAATCGGCTTCAGTAAGATTAAAGGTTTGAATCATTGTGCCCATAGCACCATCAAGCACAAGAATTTTATTACCCATTAACTCTTTAATTATCATTTTTATTCGGATAAGGAGGACAAAAATACACTTTATTTGTGTCCTGTGCAAGACAGTAAAAAGCCGCACAAGTAACAATTCAACCTATAACTATTCTTCTTAGAAAAAAACGTAATTTTATTTTCTAAAAAAACAACCAACAGCAAGGATGAAAAAAAACGACATTTCGATACACCGGTTCAAAATAGAAGACCTGGAGGAAGTAGCCCGGTTAATCCACACTACGATACAGACAGTATATCCAGGTTATTATCCACCGGCCGTAATTGACTATTTTTTAGATTATCATAACAAACAAGCCATAAAACAAAGGGCCGAAAACGGCTTTACCATTATATGCAGGAAAAACAAAACAATCACAGCCACTGCAAGTCTTACCGGTGATACAATTTACGGAATGTACGTCCTTCCTCAATACAGCGGGAAAGGTATAGGCAAACGGCTGATCGGAATTATTGAAAAAAAAGCGTTAAATCAGAAAATCAATTTGCTTAAACTCCATGCCACACCGGGATCGAGATCTTTTTACCTGAAGATGGGATACCAGATAGTAAATGAGGATTCAATGCTGGTGGGCGCCGACCGGCTATACTATACCAACATGGAAAAAAAACTAATGTAACAATTCACTCTGCCAACCGGAGCTCATCCAGAGCAGTACTAATCATTTTAATGACTGTCTCATCCAGCGACACATTTGCAGCAGCGGCATTTTCTATGGCCTGACGGGCATCACGCGCGCCGGCGATAGCAGTTGTTATTCCGGGCTGATGAAAAGTCCATGCCAAAACAAGCTGACTGAGCGTAATATTTTTTTGAGCGGCAATCGGAATAATCTTATCAAGAAAAGCATTGATTTTCTCTACGTTCTCCGGTTTATAGAAATGACTGACAGAACGGCTATCCCCTTCGGCAAAGGTATGTCCGGGAGTAAATCTCCGGGTCAAAATACCTCGTTGTAACGGACTGTAAGCCAAAATAGCGATGTTACGGTTGATGCACAGCGGTATAAGATCATTTTCAATCTCACGACGAAGCATAC
>CAZRNJ010000094.1:0-8822 GCA_964601385.1 uncultured Bacteroidales bacterium
AAAATATTAATTCTATTTTCCTCTAATTAAGTTGCATTTATTTGTTGAATTTAATGGTTAAAAGAAGGAATATAAACGTTATTTTACAGAAAACAAAAAATTCAAACAAAGGCCGATTATGCCTGCCCGCTAAAACATTATCGAATTATCCAAAAAACAGATGCTTTCAGTTTTCTGATTGTTTCTGCATTTTCTATGGGTTAATTATTTAGATGAATTATACACCGAATGCATAATAAGCAATCGTTCCGTTCGGATAAATACCTTCAATATACACACCGCCTTTAATGCCTTTTAGCAAAGCAGAAAGGTCCGGGATGCTCTTTACATATTTATTATTGACTTTAACAATAATAAAACCCTGCTCAATACCAGCGGATTTAAATTTGCCATCAGACAATTTAGCCACCCTCACACCATAGTCAATACCAAGTTTCTGCTTAACATCGGCAGGCACTTCGGCAAATTGAGCGCCATAGAGCGAAATTGTTTCACCCGGTTTAACAATTTCAGCATTACCATAAAGATTCTGAAGTGTAACGGTATACAGTTTCTTTTCGCCGTTATGCAGCGCTTTAACCGTAACTTTTTCTCCTGGCCGGTATCTGCTAACCTGTTCCTGTATTTCAGCAGTGCTGTTAACGGAATGATTATTAATTTCAAGGATGATATCACCTGATTTCATTCCTGCCTGGTCGGCAGCTCCACCGGGCTTCACTTCCTCAACATAAACACCTTTTATCTCGGGAAGGTCTTTCTTTTTAGCCAGATCAGCATCAACTGTTTTAATTGTAATACCAAGAATTGCACGCTGCACTTCACCGAACTCAATCAGGTCGGAAACCACTTTTTGTACGATTGATACCGGCACAGCAAAAGAATTTCCGGCATAAGCGCCGGAAGGAGATAAAATAGCGGTGTTAATCCCAATCAGTTCACCCTTAAGGTTTACTAATGCGCCGCCGCTGTTTCCGGGGTTCAATGCGGCATCTGTCTGAATAAATGACTCGATACGATATTTGTCATTAAGTATTTCAAGATTTCTGCCTTTGGCGCTCACAATACCGGCAGTGACCGATGAGGTAAGATTGAATGGATTTCCTACCGCCAGTACCCATTCGCCAATACGCACATCTTCAGAATTGCCGTATGGAATAAAAGGGAAATCTTTTCCGTCAATTTTTAACAGAGCAATATCTGTGCTTGGATCTTTACCAACCAGAGTAGCCGTGTATTTCCGTTTATCATTCAGCACTACTTCTATTTCGGTGCTATTATCAATCACATGATTATTGGTAACAATATAACCATTAGCAGTAACAATTACACCGCTGCCAAAACCCTCGCGAACCTCGGACCTGGGCATTGGGGTTCCATAGAAAAATTCGTATAGCGGATTATTGTATCCCACAGGCACTTCGGCTTTTGTTTTAACATGCACTACCCCATTTACTGTTTTTTCAGCAGCATAAATAAAACTGTTCTGATTAAAGCCGGTGTCAATTAAAAGGGATACCGGTCGGCCCTGCGCTGCAAACCCGGCCGGTGTGGCCGAGAATGCCGGTGATACATACCGTTCAATCAATCCGACATACAGGATAATACCAAGAACAGCTCCCAATGCTGATAGAAAAAAACTCCGCCATCCATTGGATTTAACTCTTGCGGTGTGGAATTCTGTATCGTAAATCATAATTTATTTTTTTGATAGTGAAACGATAGGTATATAACAAATATTGTGCCTGACTGAAAAACAAGGAAAAAACGGCAGTAAAATTCTCGCTTAAGCATTTGCTTAATTAACAGGAATGAACCCGGTTTTATCAGTTGAGAGTGTCTTAACTGATAAACGCTCTTGAAAATCAAAATAATTTTCGTTAAAACCAATCAGGGCTCAATCCGGATATTGACATCAGTTTTATGTTCGTCAATCGGTTTATGCTTCATCACGAGCAGGTATTGGTTGTAATATTTCTCGTAAAGCATAGTTTTCATATTTTCCTGTTTCATCTGCCGTTCTTTATATTCGGTTGCTTTTTCGTTTTCACCTTTTGGCCGGAAAAGGTAAGAAGCTGAAATTTCTTCCTGTAATTTATCACCAAAATACGAATCAACAAAAATACGCGGATTAATCTGCCACAGGAAAAGCTCCTTATTATTTCCGCCGCTGATAAAGTGCACACCATCTTTAAAATACTTAACAGAATTTACCGGTCCTGTATGATCATTAAAAATATAGATTTGTTTAGCATCTGTAATATTCCAAAGAATTATTGTTTTATCGAGCGATGAACTGAGCAAATGTTTACCATCGGGGCTGAGGCATAGCGACAAAACGGCTTCTTTGTGACCGGTAAAAGTGCGTACCTGTTTACCTGTTTGAATATCCCAAAGCTTCACGGATTTATCTTTGGATGCAGAAAAAAGATAGTTATTATCCGGAGTAAATTCCAGATCATAAATATTGCCGCCATGACCATGCAAAGTATCAATTATCTGCATTGAAACGGCATCCCATATTCTGATCGTCATATCGAGGCTTCCGGTAGCAATTAACCGGCCATCGGGGCTCATGGCAACAGCCAGAACACTTTTATTATGGCCGGTTACCTCATTAAGGATTTTTGCAGTATTTAAATCCCATACTTTAAATTTATCCTCATAACTTCCGGTTACCATCCGCGTTTCATCGGGGTTCAGAGCAAATGAATAGATAAAGGTTACATGTCCTGAGTACGAACGGATAAATCTTCCGGTCACTTCCCATAACCGGACAAATTTATCGGCTGCCTCATAAATATAGTTTCCGTTTTTACTGAACTGAATAAAATTTACAGCGCCATTGTGATCCGGAAACTCGCTTACCAATTCACCGGTACTGATATTCCATAACCGCATGGCCTTATCATCACTTCCGGCAGCAATTACCGTTTCGTCAGGGTTCACGGCTACCGAAGTAACATTCCCTTCCTGTTTAGAAAAAGTTTTTATAATCATCTTATAGGTTTGTCCGGATACCCAAAAAACCGATTGCCAGATAAACAGAATAAAAAATAATTTTTTCATCATTATTTTATTTAATGGCTCAAAAGTAGAGAAAATTTATCGGGTTTGAAGCTAAATTATAATTGCAGCCACGAAAACCCAGCTCTTTTGCCTTTTACGCCTGATAATAGCCATACTTAAAGCCGGCATACACAATTAAAAATAATTATGGCAGATTAAACCCACATAATAAAGTAAAATCCTTATTTTAGCAACAAATCAGACAAGCAAATAAAATTAATTAAAATATTGATTTATAAATTATTACATAATGCAAATTATTGAAGACATAAAAAACAAAGCAAGAAAGAACAAAAAAACGATTGTATTGCCCGAGAGTTATGATGACAGAGTTTTAGTTGCGGCAGATAAAGTGATTGATCAGGGAATAGCAGAAATTGTTCTGATTGGCCATCCGGATAAAATTAAGGAATCCATTGCCCGACTGGGATTAAAAAAACTTGGAGGAGTACAACTTGTTGATCCGCAAAAACATGAGAAGAAAGAAATTTATACCGATTTACTTTACGAAATCCGAAAAAGCAAAGGATTAAGCAGAGAAGATGCCTCGAAACTAACCGAGAATCCACTCTATTTAGGTTGCCTGATGATAAAAAATGGTGATGCCGACGGAGAGGTTTGCGGCAGCATGAGCGCTACGAGCGATGTATTGAAGCCGGCACTTCAGATAATTAAGACCAGGCAGGGACTCAGCATAGCATCAAGCTATTTTCTGATGGTATTAAAAACTCCGGACTTTGGTGATAACGGAGTTTTATTTTATGCCGACTGCGGCTTTAATATTAACCCGGATGAGCACGAGTTGGCCGAGATCGCCCTTTCGACAGCATACACAGTCCGCGGCTACGGTATTGAACCACGCGTTGCCATGCTGAGTTTCTCCACCAAAGGCAGCGCAAAGCACGAGATGGCCGACAAAGTGATCAATGCCACACGTATAGCACGTGAAAAAGATCCATCCGTTAAAATAGACGGAGAGTTGCAGGCCGATGCAGCACTTATTGAATCCATTGGCAAACAAAAATCACCGGGGAGCGAAATAGCAGGACGCGCCAATGTGCTTATATTCCCAAATCTTGACGCCGGCAACATTGCCTACAAACTAACCCAACGCTTAGCCGGAGCCGAAGCCATTGGTCCCATCGTACAGGGACTGGCCAAGCCGGTAAACGACCTGTCGAGGGGCTGTTCAGCCGAAGATATAGTTACAACAGTGGCTATTACAGCCATACAAGCAAACGAAAAATAATACATAATCATTAATAAAATATTTATGGCAGAAATTGTTGAATCAATCGAGGGCTTTTCACTGAGCAAAAAAGGCGCCACCAAATCACAATTCTCGAAGGTAGGACTGATTGGTCCTGGCATAATGGGTCAAAAGATTACGCGGATTATGAGCCAACGAGGGCTAGAAGTAGTATTCATTGAAACGAACGATAAAAAAGCTGCATCGTTCATTAAGAATATCGAAAAAGAATTAGGAGGCATGATTGGCCGCTGGGGCATGACCGGAAGCGAAAAAACGGCCATACTAAACCGCATCAAAGGGTCGTCGGACTGGGCTGACCTATCGGAATGCGACATCATCATCGAAGTGCTCGAATCACATATCAGCAGGAATGTCGGGCTCGAAAACAGAAAAAAAATCTTTAAGGAAATTGAAAAGCATATCAGTCCGAATACCATTATCGCTACAAACTCTACCTCACTGATGACCACTGAACTGATGTCGGAGCTCGAACATCCGGAGCGGGGAATCAGCTTCCACTTTCTTACACCCACCCCCGATGCGCCGGTAGTAGAGGTTGTTCGCGGGATATACACAGCGGATGAGGTGTATGATAACATTCTGGTTTTTGCCAAACTGTTAGGAAAAGAAGTAATCCCTGTTCTTGACTTTGCGGGCAAGATCAGCACACGCATGATTATTCCGTTGATCAACGAGGCCTGCGAGATATTTATGGAAGGCGTTGGCCGGATGGAAGATATTGACAAGATCATGCGTATCGGTTATAATATGCAATTAGGGCCGTTTGAGATGGCCGACAAAATCGGTCTCGACAGTTTGCTTCGCTGGATGGAAAACTTATATGAAGAGTTTGGCGATCATAAATATAAACCCTCTCCATTGATAAAAAAGCTGGTTCGCGCAAATTGCCTCGGCACCAAGAATAACAAAGGATTTTACGATTACACCACAGACACCAAAGTACTCAATAACCTTGTAAAACAACTTTTTAGTTAATAGAATAAAACCATTCAGAAATCAAATAAAAAATGAAAATACTTGTTTTAAACTGCGGCAGTTCTTCTATCAAATACCAGCTTTTCGAGATGAAAACCAAGAAAGTGCTGGCAAAAGGGCTTATTGAAAAAATAGGCATGAAAGGGTCATTCCTTAAATTCAGCACGCCCGAAGGTGATAAAGTAAAACTTGAGGGCGAAATACTCGATCATCAGACAGGAATTGAATATATACTCGGAGTGCTGGTAAGTGAAAAATACGGATGTCTGAAAAAACTTGATAATATTGATGCAGTTGGACATCGGGTGGTGCATGGTGGTGAAAAATTCAATGCTAGTGTTTACATCACCGATGAAGTGATAAAAGAAATAGAAAATTGCATCTCGCTGGCGCCATTGCATAATCCGCCTAACCTTAAAGGCATTTACGCCATTAAACAACTGATGCCAAACATACCACAGGTAGCAGTGTTCGACACCGCCTTCCATCAGACAATGCCGGGCTATGCCTATATGTATGCCATACCCCATGCGTTGTATAAAAAGCTTGGTATCCGCAGGTATGGTTTTCACGGCACCAGTCACCGGTATATTTCACAACGGGCATGCGAGCTACTCGGGGTTGATTTCAAGAAACAACGCATCATTACCTGTCATTTGGGCAACGGAGCTTCAATATGCGCTATTCATCATGGGAAATCGGTTGATACCTCTATGGGTATGACTCCCGTAGAGGGATTGATTATGGGCACGCGATGCGGCGACCTGGATGCTGGCGCTATTACACACATCATGGAAATGGAAAACATCAGCGCCGCAACAACCAATACACTCATTAACAAACATAGCGGCGTACTTGGTGTTACCGGCATATCGTCGGACATGCGGGATATTGAAATAGAGGCATGGGTAAATAAGAATCCTACGGCTCAACTGGCGCTTGATATGTATCATTACCGGATTCGAAAATATATTGGTTCATACGCAGCAACAATGAACGGTGTTGATATTATAGTTTTTGCCGGCGGTGTAGGCGAAATGGGAGCTGAAACACGAGAGGAAGTTTGCAAGGGTTTTGAATTTCTCGGACTACAATTCGATAAAAAGAAAAATGAGAACCAGCGAGGGAAAGAACTAATCATCAGCAAAGACGGATCGAAAGTGACCGCGATTGTTGTTCCAACAAACGAAGAACTGGTAATCGCCAATGATACACTTGAGATTATTGAAAAGCTGAGTACCTATTAATGGTATCCAAATAATACCGGACAGCAGGTATTTATTAACATAACAACAAATGACTGTCAGGCATATTCAAACCCTGCCGTTACTGCTTCTTTCGTTAACCATTAACGCACAACATACCATTGTAATAACGTCCAATATTGTAAACACCAATGAAAAAACACTCATTCCAGAAGGAATCTTTGGTGTACACAATGGTAATTTTACCGGATTCGATAATAGCATTGCGATGGACTGGGGTATCCGTTCGGCCCGGTATATCAGCAATAATCCGGGTTTTCCCACCGAGCCGGGCTCCGGAGCGCCGGACAGTCTTCAGTTCACGGTAAATTGCTGGTACGATCGGTTTACCCCTCCGCTGTTGCTCACTGATGCAAACTGGAAACGGACTTTACAGCAAAAAGCACACACCTTTGCCACTACAGCCAATGCGGGTGGATATACCAGACACCTTGAATTCTGGAATGAGCCCTACCTCAACTGGGCCTATAAGCCGGGAAACAGCACTGATCCTGCATTTTATAATACAACAGCTATCAGCCGTTACGCACCGGTATACCGCCTTGGGAGCAGCACTGCTGAACCGTACCTGATCTGGGATTCAGCGCAATGGTACGACAGTCCTTACTGGGCTGCTGACCGTCTGCGGATCTACAATGCCATATCAGCCGAATGGAATAAAGTAATCAGCGCCGGATGCCCCTACCCCTGCTATAATGCATTAAAAAATGATTCAATTTATCGTCAAGGTACCTCCAGCGAATTTACCGTCAGACGCAAACTCAGGCCTGTTGATACCACACAGATTTCGTATTATTCATCACGTCAAAACGAAACCTATTACAGTCAGATGTATGCAATAGTTGCTGATACCATACGAAAACTTGATCCATCAATACAACTAATTGCCGGTTGAGGATTCGAACCGCATAAAGACAATTGGCGACCATGGCATACACTCTTCAAGCCAATGATAGACAGTAACATCTACCGGATGGACGGTATCCATGAACATCATTATGGAATGGATACCCGTATAATAGCTGCCGGTTACGAAACCTATTCGTCATATACAATGAATAAATACAACCGCCGCATTAACTTTTATAATACCGAAACAGGCGGCTACCTCGATCCGCAGAGGCCTGAATATGTATCGGGCAGCGCCGGTAATGTTTCGGCAGCACAGAAAGCGCTAAATGCATTCAGTTATCATACGCGGGATATTATTTATCTGCTGGATAAATGTCCGGATAAAGTTGTTTCCCGCGCAATCCATGAGCCACAGAATACAAATGGCGGAGCAGAAAAAGCGCTTAAATTACTGAAGCCACTAAAAGGGAATAAGCTGTATTCCGAATCATCAGACGCGAATAGTTACACGATAGCCACGATTAAAGGAAACCAGATAGCTGCTGCCTGTTTTAATAACCATGATACCCCTCAGTTATACTATCTCGAATTTAATGCGCCATCCGGCACTACTTTCGTCCAATTCAAAAAAAATTATACCGACAGCAACCAAACCGGTGGCATTGAACTTTTTTCCACCATCAGTGCTGCATCGGGGACAACATTTATCGTACAGGATACCATTCAGCCCTATTCGGCACACTCATATATATTAATGCTTTCACTCACACCGGTTGTAACCGACACCGTAATTGTCAGTCAGTTTTTTTCAGACACACTGCTGGCCGATATACCTGCCGGCCAGTGGGTGGATGCGCATGTAAATATTCCGCAGGAATCAATTGATGAGGCGCTATCGGTACGAATCAAATACGTATTAATGAATTACCAAAGCAATGGAACCATAAACGTAAACGGGCACAGCACACCTATTGAACAGTACTGCGGCGGTGATGCATCGCGTAACCTGGGAGGTATCAGCTATCAGTCGATACCTGCAGGATGGCTGCAACAAACGAATACCATTCGTTTTTCAGCGGGAGATAGTAGCTGCAAACTCTGGATGGTAAGTATTGAATTATGCACATCGGCCGATTTGATTTCCACATCAAACCATCCCGATAGAATAAAGAATACAACGGCAGTATTCTATCCTAACCCTGCTACTCAAAAAATACACATTAATCCCCGGATAGGCCCTTCAACAATCATCATCAGGGATGTAAGATCAAACATACAGTTATATACTGAGAATACTTCAACGGCAGATATCAGTTCATTAAAACCAGGAATCTACCTAGTCAATCCTTAATAACTCAAAATAACGGAAAAATTTAATGGTTTAGATGATT
>CAZRNJ010000095.1:0-1880 GCA_964601385.1 uncultured Bacteroidales bacterium
CCATTGATATCCCCTGCAGTGGCAACAGAATAGCCAAGGTAACAGCTATTCTGATCACCTTCAAGTTCACGAGAGGGCGATGCAGAGACGCCGGTTGATGAACCATGATAGATCCATGCTTTGCCATTTTCGGTGTAAGTAATATCATAGTAAGGCGAGCCAATAATAATATCTGAATAATTATCGCCATTTACATCACCTGCCGGTGCAACGGAGAAACCAAAATATGAACTTGCCTGGTCAGTTTCTTTTGTCCAGTTCGCAGTAGTACCAATCCCTGTTGATGATCCATGATATACATACGCGCGACCTTCGTTTGTATGTCCATTATCATAATAGGGGGCGCCTACAATGATATCGCTGTATCCGTCGTTATTGACATCACCGGCGCAGCCAACGGCATATCCGAAATTGGCATTGGCCTGATTTCCTTCAAGAGTCCGTATCGCTGTTGTTGCTAGGCCGGTGGACGATCCGTGAAAGATAAAAACCATCCCTTCATTCGTCTGGCCATTATCCCAGTACCTGGCGCCGATAAGGATATCTGAAAAACCATCGCCATTCACATCACCTGCTGTGCTTACCGAATAACCGAAATTGGCGCTGTTTTGTCCTGAACCCCCTTTATTCGACCATGCTGCGGTGGTTGACAGCCCCGTGGCTGAGCCATGGTAAACCCAGGCCATACCGCAGTCGGAGCATGAATTATCATACGAATAGGCAGCAACGATAACATCGCTGTAACCATCACCGTTTACGTCGCCTGCAGGGGATATGCTGGTTCCACTGCCTAACCAGGCGTTTACCTGATTGCTCTCAATCTGCCAGTTTGGTGTACTGGTGATAGGGTCTATGGTTACAGGGTAGATAGCATCATTGTCATCTACTACAAGGGACATTTTATTTCCGTTGATTTCTATATGCGAACGCAGTTTCTTATGACGGGCATCCCATGCATTTAAGTCGCGGTACCAAACTATGCTTTTAGTTGTACCCATTGTCGGATGCTGCTCGTAAAATAATACATCACCGTCTCCCTTTTTTATCATGTTTAGTGTACCTGAATATTCAATTTCAACGGTCAGGTTTTCATTTCCCGACGGGCGGGTATGCACAACGAAATTCTGCCGCATACCATCTGTTGTATTAATATACTCGATGGTAAAACCGCTATGATGCACAAGCAGTTTTTCCTTGTTTGCTTCGAATATCGCTTTATCAGAGGTAACCAGCGCTTCACTGCCTTTGGTAATGCCCGTGAGTGTCAGGTTTACTTCCCATGCGCCTTGCTTGCGCGAAACCATCCGGAATCCATCGTCGAAATAGTAATGCCTGAGTTCATTGGCACGGTTCGGACTTTGATACATGTTATTACTGTAACTGATGTAATATTCTTCAGCGGCAAGGGCCGATTTGACTTTTGTCAGCCAGGCATCGTCGGCGCCGGGTATATTATGCTGTTCCGGTTTTTGTTGTGCCGTTAGTACTGTTGCAACTGAAAATAAGGTAATCAAAAAAGTTTTAATGGTTAGATGTTTGGTGGTTTTCATATTGTTTGTTTTGAGATTTTTATGTTGAAATCAGATTGCAAGATACAAAAAATGAGTGGCGAAGAGAATTGTTTAAATAGAAAAAAAATATTTTTTTTTTATTGTTTTCTGATTTAAGTTAAGTTGCTAAATAATAATAAATTATAAATACCTATAATTAGGTAGTTTTTTAATTCAATAATCCCATTCTATGCAATAAAAGGTTTTTTATTGTATTAACACGGTAATTCTTTGCTCCGCTAAAGCTACGGCGACACGCGGATAGCGGAGGCGCAAGCTATGCAATAGTGAAAGCGAGCCCCGTAGAAAATTTTCTTTTGGTTTATGCCC
>CAZRNJ010000095.1:1890-8821 GCA_964601385.1 uncultured Bacteroidales bacterium
TTTCAAAAGCGTTTTTCAGGTGAAATTTGTCAACTGAAAAATCAGGGTTTATAGCTTAATTTGGAATAACAGATATAGAAACGTATATTTTTTTGTTCAGGGAATTCTTATCAATTGCATCTGCAATAAAAAAATATTGCTGTGTAAAAAGATATTTTTGTTAATGCAAAATAATTAATTGGCGAGTTTCAATTTTTTCATTCACTACATACTGTATGTAGTAAACACCCGCCGGCAAATGAGCAACAGATATTGTTTTCGGTTGTCTGACACGAATGATTTGTTTTGCTTCGGCATTAAAAATAATGGCTTGTTTAATGTTCGATGATTCAAAATAAATACGTTGATCTGCAGGGTTAGGATAAAAGTATTCTTTCTGTTTTTCTGTTTTTTCGGTTGCCACAAGATAATCTTTATACCAGTCAATGGTTTCTGCTTTATTATGCAGCGAATCCCATTTAATAGTAAGGACATTATGCCGGTAACCATTTACTTTTCCTATGTATTCATAGAAATAGTTGGTATCGCGTGTGGCTGAAATATTTTGCCACATAACAAATGGCGCTTTGGTGTGCATCCATATTGAGTCAATACGGAATTCGCGTCTGTAATTCCTGATTACATCAAAACTGTCGGATGGCAGAATAACCTTTCCCCATGAATCATAGTTGTGAAGCATCAGGGTTACTTGTTTGTATCGCAGGGAGTCAATTGTGAATCCAAGGATTATGGTATCATATTTTTGACGGATATCGAAGATGGATGTGTCAGTCAGAGTAGTGAGATAACCGGCCGGAAAGGGCATCAGTGTTTGGTTATTGGTATATTTAAAAATGATGGTATCGCCGTAAATGCGGGATATATAACCGACATATTCGGCCGATGTTGCGCTGCTGTTGAGATAGGTTGTATATTTATTGCCAATAACAGCAATATTAGCAATCCCCGAAAAGGCATCGCCCCGGGGCGTGGCTAACGGATCGGCAAGAGCTATGGTGTAGTCGCGCTTTATCCGGAGCGATTTGCTGAAATCCCAGATGCGGTTTGGCCCGCCGGTACCCGGTGTTATCGTATCGGACGGAAGGGTGTCGGTTGTCATGTTCCAGTAGCTCCCTAATGGTGGTACGTCGGCTTGTGTGAATGTGATTTGCGGGTAAACTGCAGTAGGGATAACAATCAATAGTAACAAAATGTATTTTTTCATAAAAACAATTTTTAACAAAAATAATAATATTTCTTAACTATTAAACGGCTAATCTATAAATAGATACGTTTGTTTTAATGGGTTCGTTACCGAAAAAAAATATTGTTTGTTTTTTTTTCGGTAATTTTATTTTTTTTAAGGTCAGGTTTTTGCAATGAATTTTAATATTAGAATAGCATCATCTGTTTGTTTTTTATTGTTTCCGGGATTCCTCTTCGCGCAAATATCCCGCGATGTATATCTTACACTGAATGCTCAGGATCAGAACCGTATTGAACGTGCAGCAGATATTTTTCAAAAAGGGTTTGCTGATATGGACGGCGCTATAGTGTATTATGAATCTTTGCCATTGCTTAATGACAGTACCTACGATCCCAAACTGGAAACACAGTATTCAATTGCCATGAATAAGCTGCGTACGGTTTCTAATCAGTTTGCACAGGCCACCGAACTGGCATATGAAGTTTATTGGGATGGAATTAATGACTTTTGGAAAAATCATAATATCCGTTTTTATTATACTGATGGCGTAATGGAAGCCATCAATATGCAAAAAGAAGGGAAAAACTGTTTTGAATTGTCCCAGTTGATTCGTGAAGGTATGCTCAAGGAGAAAAATTTTGCTATGGCCTTGAGTAAACATAATGTGGCTTATAAACTTGAAGTTATTGCCTTGACCTATTCGGTACGTGCCCTGAAACGGTATCAGGATTTTCCGGTGGACTATAATTACCGGTGGACGAATAATTTTAATTTTAAAGAGTGGAGGTTGAAAAAGAAGGCCAATGAGATGGACCAACGGCCGGCGCCTATCATCAATCTTGCGTCAAGTGAAGAGGTGATTAAGACAGATACTTCTAAATTCATTAAAGATACTGTTTCCGGTGAGCAGAATTATATTGTTTACAGAGTACAGATTGCCGCACATACCACACCCATCAGCAAGTCGGATTTGAAAAATATATATGGAGGCCGCAGACCTGTGCTGGAAATCCAGGAAGAGGGTTGGTACAAATATCAGATTGGCGCTTTTCGTTCATTTGCTGAAGCCAGTACTGCTTTAAGGGAAGTGAATGTTGAACGCGCTTTTATTTCTGCCTATAATAATGGCCGTAAAATGAGCTTGAAACTTGCGAAAAGTCTTGCCCCCTAAATCCTTTTAAAGGGCTGTGGCATCTCGAAATCCGGATGATAGAAGCCCGCGCTGTCTATATTCTGTGTCCATCCGTTTTGAAATCCCAGTGCGTCCATTTCTTTTTTCACTGCGTTGTATTCAACTTCACTGATATTCCGGTTTAATCCGCTATAATTCTCTGCCAGACCTGCCGGATAGTATTGCGACATGAGCGAGATGTGCAGGCGATTTGATACTTCAGCGGCGATTGCACGTAGAACATTAATACTGTTTTCAACATGTCCTGGTATAACCAGATGTCGCACGATAATTCCGTATGCCGCATAGCCATCCTTATCTATGATGAGTGTATGACTTTTTTGTCGGTACATCTCTTTTAGTGCACCCATAGCTGTTTTGAAATAATCCGGCGCATCTGAATATTTTTGTGCTAATATATTATCTGCGTATTTGAAATCGGGAAGGTAGACATCAATTAATCCTTCCAGTAATCGTAATGTTTCTGTTTTGTCATAGCCATTGGAATTATAAACAAATCCGGCTGTACAGCCGCGCTTCTTGAGCATCTGTATAATACTAACCATTTGAGGTATCCGGTGTGTCGGCGATACAAATCCCACCAGCGGTATGCCTGTTTCCAGTATTGTTTCTATTGTATAAACAATATGAGCAGTATCTTTATATTTTTCTTTTCGTGGTATATTCCGGCTGATCTGATGATTCTGGCAATAGATACATGAAAGGTTACATCCGCTGAAAAAAACATTACATATTCCTTTGCTCCCGTTAACGGGTGGCTCTTCGCCTGTATGTATGCAGACAGTT
Organism: uncultured Bacteroidales bacterium; assembly: GCA_964601385.1. GTDB lineage: Bacteria > Bacteroidota > Bacteroidia > Bacteroidales > JBBRXJ01 > CAZRNJ01. The sequence goes on from CAZRNJ010000095.1 coordinate 5,055, forward strand.
GCGACACCTGTCTGTTCACCGGCCAGGCAGTAGGTTTGTGAACCGGCTCTGCGCGGAAGCCGGCAGTTGCGCGGACAAAGCATGCAGCTTTGCATGGATAATGAAAAATCTCCGGATAGCATAGTCAAATTCTGAAGTCAATGACAGCTTTCATTACCTGGTCATGATAGCCGGCCACCAGATCGAATGCCGCTTGGGTATGGCTGAACGGAAAGGTATGAGTGATCATGGATGCAAGGTTTATTGTACCGGATGTTGCCAGCCGGATAGCCGGGCCGACACAGTTAACCTGCCTGCGGATATTAATGATGGTAAGTTCTTTGCGGCGTAACAGATCCATGTTAAAATGAATGGTATCGGTCTCGGGAATACCCGTGATCACCAGTTTCCCGCCCGGCTTGAGCATTTCTATGGCTTGCGTGATGGCATCCTGTTGTCCGCAGCATTCGAATATTACATCGGCTTGTAATGGAACGGCAGTATTTATAGCTTTCACAACATCAGTGTGCAGAGGATTTAAAACGTCAGTGGCTCCGTTTGCTTTTGCTATGTTTAACCGGTAATCTAGTTTATCTGTAACGAAAACCTGTTTAAGCCCTGTTTGTTGGGCAGAGAAGAGTACACTCATACCAATTGGTCCAAAACCAAGAATAACAGCTGTTTTATTTTTCAGATCATCTGCTCTTGATACGGTGTAGTATCCGATGGACAAGGGTTCGATGGCTGCTGCCTGGTCCATCGGATATCCGGATGGCCAGGGAAAACAGCAGTAGGATGGCATCACGATATATTCGCTTAAACAACCATCTGCTTGTCCGGGACAGCCGAGAAACTGTGTGGTACGACAGGTGTGATGTCTTCCACTCCGGCACTGGTCGCACTCACCGCAATGCATTGCGGGATCTATAGTTACCGCCATTCCCGGTTTGAGTAAGCCGGCATCTTTTCCGGTCTTTTCGATGATTCCTGCGCATTCGTGTCCGACTGCAAAAGGATAATTAACCACCTGGCTGCCGATGCGGCCTGTAGTATAATAATGTATATCTGAGCCGCAAACACCTACGGTTACCATCCGTATCAGTACATCGTTGTCACGTACAATTGCAGGAGTGGGACGATCAACGATTTTCATGCTCCGGATACCGGTTAATACTGCTGTCTTCATTTCATGGTTGGTTTAGGTCAGAATATCAGAGATAATCATTATTTTTGGTTTCAAATTTAAGCTTTCTATGAGGATATTCAAAGAAAACACTTCATTACTCGTGATTGATATGCAGGAACGGCTGGTGCCGGTTATGGCCGAAAAGGAGCTATTGGTGAATAACTGCATCACTCTGATTAAAGGAATAAAAACACTCGAGATGCCGTTACTTTATACACAGCAGTATTCAAAGGGACTGGGCGAAACAATACCTTCGGTTAGTGCTTTGTTTGAAGGCATACCCGTAATTGAAAAATCGAGTTTCAGTTGCTGTGACGAAGATATGTTTCTGAGCGGGTTTAAAGCTCTTGAACGCAATGTTGTGATTATTTGCGGCATCGAAACCCATGTGTGTGTAATGCAAACCGCTGTAGATATGCTTGATAATGGCTTTCTGCCGGTGATTGTTGAAAACTGTACAACAAGCCGGAATCTGAATGACAAAGCAATCGCTATTCGTCGTCTGATGCAGGAAGGCGCAATTATAACTACTTATGAATCAATTTTATTTGAGCTTTGCAGATATTCCGGATCTGCTGAATTTAAGGCGATTTCGGCACTGGTAAAATAGTACGGCACAGGATTTGTTACAATAAGAAAATAAAAACTACGTTTAACTCATTAAAATATATTTTTATATTATGAATAAAACAATGCGGATTTTATTTTGGCTTTTTGTTCTCACCTCGACTGTATTGGCGCAGCCCAAAGGAGCTGATATAACCTTTAATACCGATAATCATGATTTTGGTATTATTGAAGAGGCAAAGGGCAAAGTAACATATCGTTTCGATTTTAAAAATAAGGGAACAGCGCCTCTGGTTATTAATGATGTTGAATCGTCCTGTGGCTGCACAACACCCGAATGGCCAAGGAAACCTATTTTGCCCGGCGAATCGGGCTATATACTGGCTATTTATGATCCGAAAAACAGGCCCGGAAAATTTGAAAAGACGATTACTATCTCGAGTAATGCAGCCGGAGAGAAGGCCACATATATTCTTACAATCACTGGCAATGTCATTCCACCCGATAATAAGTATAATTAAAATTTCAAACAATGAAAGCAATTTGTTTATTTGTTTCTTTAGTATTTTCAACGTCATTGATTTTTGCCCAACAGAAAGGCCACAATATCTCGATTATAAAAGATATACACGACTTTGGCAAGATTAGTGAGGAGAAGGGGAAGGTAACCTATAAGTTTGAATTTATTAATACGGGCAGTGAGCCGCTGATAATTAATGAGGTTAAGGCATCCTGTGGTTGTACCACACCCGAATGGTCGAAAACGCCTACTTTGCCGGGCAGTAAGGGTTATATTGTTGCTACATTCGATCCAACGGGCAGACCGGGTCGCTTTGATAAAAGCATTAGCGTGATGACCAATTCGGTTGAAAATGCTACTAAGGTTTTGCGTATTCAGGGCGATGTAACCGCCAAACAGCAAACGCTTAACGATCTTTATCCACGGGATCTGGGTGATTTGCGAATGAAGTCAAATCATCTGGGCTTCGGAAAGGTGTTTAAAGATCAACCGGTCACCAAAACGCTTGAAATTGCGAATGTGTCCGATCATCCGATTAAGGTTACTTTTAATAATGTATCACCTCATCTTACCATTAAAACAATCCCCGAAATATTAAAACCCAATGAGCAGGGAGTGTTGGAGGCAACCTATAATGCTTCAGATAGTAAAGAATGGGGATTTGTAATAGATAAAGTAATGGTAGTGATTAATGGGAAAACCGATTTTAATAAGGAGTTTACACTAAGTGCAGATATTTCGGAAGATTTTTCTAAACTTACTCCTGACCAGCGGCTCAATGCGCCGAAATGTACTTTTGAGAATACAGTGTATGATTTTGGTACCATTGGACAAAATACAACGGTCGAGTTCAAATATGTTTTTAAAAACGAAGGAAAGAGCAACTTGATTATCCGGCAGGTGAAATCAACCTGCGGGTGTACGGTGGTTAATCCTGAGAAAAGCACCTTGCAGCCGGGTGAGTCCAGTTCTCTGAAAGCGATTTTTAGTTCAGGAAATCGTTCGGGGACACAGAATAAAATAGTTACCGTAATTACTAACGATCCTTCAAATCCGATTATCCGTTTATATCTGAAGGGTACAGTCATTGGTCCGGCTGAGACTAATCCGAAATCAAAAGACAATGAATAATAACAGAGAATACCGGAATAACTTATTTCTTGCTGTTGGTGCTTTTTTTCTTGCACTGATCACATTGTTGCCGGATAAAAAATCAAAACAGGTTAATCATCTGGGGTATCATTCGGTTTCATCTCATGCCCCGTATATCAGTGGTTTGCTGGCCGCTATTGCTGCCTTCTTTGGGTACCATGCATATCGCGCCAGGAAGGTTCATGATTCAAAGGTATAGGATTACTTTATTTTAGAAACCGAGTGTTCAGGTAGAGTTATGTTTCATCCGGGTTATCCGGGAATTCTTACGCCAAGAAGTAATATATCATCAATCTGTTCATGGTCTTTACCCATCCAGTCAACGATAGTTTTTTCGAGTATCTGGCGTTGTTCATCCATGTG
>CAZRNJ010000096.1:0-8689 GCA_964601385.1 uncultured Bacteroidales bacterium
TGCTCCTTCTTTGATATAGAGCCCGACAGCGCGTGACGACTGATTAACAACGCAATTGCTGAAAACTACGTCGGACATGTCTTTGAACGATTCGTTACATCCCATTTTTAATCCCACACACAAGGTTTCAAGGATGCAGTTGGTTACGGCAATGCGTCTGCATTCCCTGCTGTCGGGAGTTGTTTTCAGGCAGATGGCATCATCACAGGTTTTTATGTAACAGTTGCTCACCATTACGTCACTGCAGCCGGTAATATCAATGCCATCGGAGTTAGGACTGTACAGGTTATTAATGATATTGATTCCGTTTATTTTTACCTGCTCACAGTTCAGAAGATTAATATTCCATCCGCCGCCTGTTTTTACCGTTATTCCGCTGATGGTTATGCGGCTGCTGTTGCACAGGTTAATCAGCGGACTTACTTTCTGGTCTTTTGCTTTAATCCAGCGCGGAGTGACCATTTTACCCTCGCTGTCCTTCTCATATTCCTGCCAGAATGCTTCACCATTTCCATCAATCGTTCCCTGTCCGTCAATAACAAGGTCGGATATATTGTCGCAATAAAGCAGATGGTAGGGTTGCCTGTCCCTGTTATGTCCCCAGGTAAGCGGTGTGTAATGCTTAATGTCCGGAGAACCAAGCAGCGTTGCGCCTGCAGCAAGGTAAAGCGTGATTCCCTTTTTCAGAAAAAGAGTTCCTGACATAAATACACCCGGAGGGATGACAACTGTTGCACCTTTCAGTGTGGCTGCTTCATCAATGGCTTTTTGAATGGATATGGTATTCAGTGTTTTTCCGTCTCCTTTGGCTCCATAGCGTGTAATATCAATAGTGTTGCTGCGGTTGCAGCCGGATAACAAGATGCTCAGCGCTATAAGTGATGAGGGTATTATGTGTTTCATCATAAAATGATCCGGTGTTCGAATAGGTAAATATAAAAAAAAAGCGGCTGATTTTTAGCCGCTTCTTTCCGTTATTTTTTATTGTTTTATAAACCGTTCAACCTTGCGTGCTGATTTACCGGCAACTTCAATCAGATAAATACCGGGTGTCAGAGTGCTGACATCAATGGTTTCTTCCAAAGAGCCGGACACAACTGCCTCAACAGAATGTACTAACGCTCCGGTATGACTGTATACCCTGATATTTACCGGTCCATTGATAAAACCAGTGCTCTCAATGGTTATCTGGCCAGAAGCAGGATTGGGATATACATTTAATGCAGTGGTGTTTTCAGTTTTAGGATTATTAACGCCGCCGATAACATAATTACCAATGGTAACTGCACTGGGGGTTAATGTTCCCTGGTAAGCAATTGCTTTAATGATTTTATTTATTGCAACACTGATAGCGCCTGTGTATAACTCACTTGTTGCGCTGCTGCTGTCGGGTGTTGATCCGTCGGTTGAATAATAAATAGCAGCACCGGAAGTGGCGCAGGTGATGGTTACTGATTGAGTGTTGTTATAAGGGCCGGGGAGTGGGCTGAATTCAGGTGCGCTAACCTGACCTGTTGGAACAAGCAGATAGGTTGAAGATACCACGCCGCTGGCAAAATATCCGCCGCCCAGATTAATAAATGCTTTTGCTTTTAGCTGTGTAAACCCGAGAGGTATTGTGATTGCTCCGGTGTATAGTACTGATCCGGTTTTCCCCGGAAGAGGCAATGAACCATCGAGTGTATAATAGATAGATGAACCGCCGGTTGCACAAGAAAGTGTTACATTAACTGCAGCAGTGTCGGTGTATGGCAATCCGTTTGGCGTTATCACCGGATCGGCAACGGTACTGCTTGTCAGTTTCCCGATTTTGTAATACCCGGTTCCTGCCGAGGATATATCATACATTACCGTGCTGTCAACTAACGTGCCATTGGTGTCTTTTATGCTGTAGAAGAGACCATCGGTTGAGTAATACAGGTTATATGCATTCGCTTCGGTAGTATCTATGGCAAAGCCGGTGTTGCGGAAATCGAAATATGCTTTGGCAGTTATTGTTCCCGTAACCTGGAAGTACCATGTGCGCGACCAGTTCCCGCTGCCATCGGCTGTGATGACCTGTGCAGTGTCATGGCCGGCCATAATAAATTCTCTTTTACCCATGGTTAGCGAATCACCCCACAAAATCAGGTTGCCTCCGCTGGATGCTGTATGATAAAAGAAGGCATCTTCCTCTCCGCGACCGATACCGATAACGTCAGTTGATGTGCCGTAATTGTTATAATAGCGTGTTGGCAAATTCAACCCGTATTTTGCAGCCAGCGCATTTTGTAAAATAATACTCTGTGCGCTGTTTAATCCGTTACGATACATAATAATTTCGGCAATGCACAATTTTGCTGTTGAAGAAATAACAAAGGGTGAGTTCGAGTTACTGACTGCAGTGCTATATGATGAATATGCATCAAGCGCACCATTCATATATAAATAGACGTTATAGGCAGTACCGAAATTTTTTCTGTAGTTCCATAAGAAAATATACATGGCATTAGTGTCCCGGAATGCAAAACTCGATTTCTGGTCAAAGCGGGGAGCGGTTCCTGTATAACCATTAATATTAAGGTTAAGTTTGTCATAATCTGTGCCACCGTCAAACTGTATGGCAAATGCCCGGTTAGGCGTATGGTCGCCGGATTCGTCCCATTTCATGATTAACCGTTCAAAGGTATTCGGAGGAGGAACAACCGACCTTTTAAATACCATAGCAATACACATATTGGCGCAGCCGTCAATTTGTTTGGGGTTGGCTGCCTCGTCGGGTATTATCAGAGTTGCATTCGCGCTGCTGCTGCCAAAGCGGAGCCATGGCTTTCCGTTCAGTTTATTGTACTCAACTTGTGGCTTTGCTGTTGGAAGAGTTTCCGTGTAACCGGCCGGCTTTGTTCCATTATAGGTTGAGAGTGCGTCTTTGGCGTTGCCCGACTGGTCAAACCAGGTTAAAACAGTGCTGGTCGGATCACCATTCCCATCGTATTCAACGTCAAGTCCCTTATCAGCCCGTAGCCAGATAATATTCTGCGGCTGGTAATACAGCCCCGAATCATTTCCAATACCGCCCGGCCCTTTGCCGGCTTTGGGTAACTGCGCTAAAACAGTTATTCCAAGTAACGTCATCACTGAAAGCAAGAGTATTTGTTTTTTCATACTGGTTGTGTTTAAGTTTTATTAAACAAAGATAGTATTAATTCAGAAATGTAAGCATTATAAACGTGTCTCAAACCCGGTTTGTTTATAAATTGTTGATTTATAGATTGTAAAAGAGGGTGTTTGATGAATTATGCATGAAAATGAACGATCTGTAAACGGTATGCGCAATAACCAGAAGAGAATTAATCATTGTTGCAAATACCGGTTTATCCGATAAGGAAATAGTGAAAACTATTCCGTTTTTTTCCTGAAACCGGAAAACAGTAGCATCAGTATTCCGAAGATGGTCATAATGATACCTGACCAGAGGTTGATGTTTATGTTTAAAGAACACTCGTACATTGAGGATTCTCCATTGGTAATAATTCCATAGATGGTAATCACCACTCCGATGATACCAAACATGAAGCCGATAGGAATGCGTATGTCTAAACCCATAATTTTTATTTTTACTATTTGTTTACCAGAATAATACAGTAAGAACTATTGCAATTGCGGCGACAATAATCGAGAGAGTAGCCGGTTTGCTGTACCATGGCACATTTTCGTCTTTCAGTTTAGGGGTGAGTTGATAAACCAATCCGTTTAATTCTTCATCTGTTTTTTCGCGTTTTGTAGTAAACGAAAGGATCACCGTAACAGCGGTACTGATGCTACATGCGTAAATGGCTGTCCAGAAATTTTGTGCCATTTCAACCGGATATTCGTGTATCACGCCCAGCCATCCGCCTTTAAACAGGGTTTCGGTCCCGGCCGGTTGTGTCAGTCCATGATGGATCAGCGCTGCAATAAACCCGCAGAGAAGTCCGGTGAATGCAGCATTGCCTGTTGTCCTTTTCCAGAACATGCCAAGGAATATTACGGCAAACAATGGCGCATTGATCATTGAAAAGATGGTTTGCAGAAAATCCATGATATTTCCAAACAAAGTGGCAATATAAGCGGCCAGTATACTTACTAAAACGCCAAATACGGTAGCAAAACGGCCAACCATCAGGTAATGTTTGTCGTCAGCTTCTTTGTTGCCTGTGGCCGGCCTGAAATAACTCTGGTAAATATCATAGGTCCAGACAGTATTAAAGGCAGATACATTGCCGGCCATACCGGACATAAATGAGGCGAGCAGTGCAGTTACACCGAGGCCTAATACGCCGGCTGGGAGGTATTGCTTTAAGAGCATAATGATGGTATAATCATATATCGGCTGTCCCTGATTATTCAGGGGCATAACAAATCCTTTTTCCGGAAGGTTGACTAACACCAGCGCGATAATCCCGGGTATGATGATCAGGAACGGGATAAACATTTTAGGGATAGCGCCGATGAGCGGTGTGTTGCGGGCTGCAAGAGTTGATTCTGCTGCCATGGCGCGCTGAACAATCAGAAAATTGGTACACCAGTAGCCAAATGATAAAACAAATCCCAGCCCGGCAAATATACCATACCATTCAACACCCATAGGGTTGGTGACGGCCTGCCCTGTATATTTCCACGTTGTGGTCCAGGTGTCGGGAGCAAAGCCCTTTTGTGTTACAATGGGAGCAAGATGTTCTTTCAGTCCATCCCATCCGCCAACATCTATTAACCCGAGAATCACAAGAGGTAACAGACCGATGACAATAATAAAAAACTGAAGCACTTCGTTATAAATGGCCGATGATAGTCCGCCCAGGTAGGTGTAGGCAAGTACAATGGCAGCCGAAAGAATCAAACTGAGATGAAAGTTCCATCCCAGAACAATTTTCATTAGTAAAGCCAGTGCATACATAGAAATACCGGATGCAAGAATGGTCATTACTGCAAAAAGTATCGCGTTGAGCCCTCTGGTTTTTTCGTCGTAGCGGAGTTTAAGGTATTCAGGTACCGAGCGGGCTTTGGATCCGTAATAGAAAGGCATCATGAATACAGCCAGAAAGATCATGGCCGGTATGGCTCCAATCCAGTAAAAATGAGCAGTTAACATCCCGTATTTCATTCCTGAAGCTGTCATACCCATCACTTCAAGCGCTCCAAGATTGGTCGAGATAAAAGCCAGCCCTGTAACCCAGGCCGGCAGTGAACGTCCGGCTTCGAGAAAATCAGATGATGACTTCATGAATTTTTTCAGCGCCCATCCGATACCCAGCACAAAGACAAAGTAAATGAGCATAATGGTATAATCAATCCATTGTAATGAGAAAGTTGATTCCATAGAATAAATTTAGTGGGTTAAAAATATCATTTTTTACCAAAAATAAATATAAAATGCAATGATGATGGATAGTATAATGGCCGTGTGTATTAAATCCCATTTATTCCAGCTTTCGCGGGTTTCTTTTTTCTGTTCCGGTGTAGCCGAACCAATAGTCAGTCCCTGTACCTGTTCTTTTTCTGCCGGTTTGGTAAACATACTGATGATGATGACTATGACAGCACACACAAAGAACAGATAAATTTCGTAATGCAGCCAGTTGATGTTCATCAGTTTAACGCTGAAGGCCTGGATTGCGTTCAGTCCTTCGCTGTTTGCCGCTTTTTCAGCAATCCATCCGTTGATTGCTGCTTTATTGCCGGCCAGTTCAGCCGGAACAATCCATTTCAGCGAAATAATTTTTACTGCCAGCCGGAACATGCCTAAAGTGAATCCGGTGATTAATCCCCAGAGCCCGGCAGCGGGAGTGACACGTTTTGACAGGATGCCGAGCAGGAATACAACAGCTATGCCCGGAGCTATAAGTGACTGAACATCCTGGAGATATTCGTACAGAACTTTTCCAATACCTTTCATCACCGGTATCCATAAGATGCCGAGAATTACGATAACAGCAGTGGCAACGCGTCCGACATAGAGATAGTGTTTCGGACTTTTATCTTTGATATATTTCTGGTAAAAGTCAATGGTGAAAAGCATTGCTGATGAGTTGAATTTTGATGCTAATGAACTAAGCAAAGCCGAAAGGATACCGATCATAACAAGCCCTTTAAGTCCGACAGGGAGCAGAGTGCCAACTAAAGTAGGATAGGCCTCATCGGCGCTGTTAAACGATATAATTCCTTTTTGTTTGAGCGCAAAGGCCATCATTCCTGGGATCAGGAAAATAAAAACAGGGGTGAGTTTCAGATAAGCACCAAAGATAGCGCCCCGCCGTGCCTGTGTCTGGTCACGGCCGGCTAATACGCGCTGTACGATGTACTGGTCGGTGCACCAATACCAAAAACCGATTATGGCCGAACCGAGCAATACTCCGGTCCAGGGAAAATCAGGATCGGCTGATGAGCGGATCAATGAGGTCATGCTGTCGCCGTGAGAGGTCATCTGAGCATTACAGATCGTCATCAGCTCGTTCCATCCGCCAAGCTTCCATAATCCGAGGATAAGGATAAGAATAGAGCCACCGATAAGTATTGGTGCCTGGATCACGGCGGTATACATAATCGCTTTCATTCCTCCCAGAATGGTGAATAATCCTGTCAGCAGCACAAGCCCGATGCCTGCAATCCAGAAGAAATCAATGCCAAACATACTTTCAATCCCGGTTACTGCTTTGAAAGTAACGCCGCCTGCATATACTGTTACAGCTACTTTTGTGAGGATATAACTGACAAGGGAAATGAACGACAGGAACATGCGGGCGCCCGAATTGTAGCGTCTTTCGAGGAATTCGGGCATGGTGAAAACTTTTGTGCGTTCGTAAAACGGAACAAATACCCAACCGAGTACCAGGATGAGCCATCCGTGCATTTCCCAGTGCGCCATAGCCATGCCGCTTTCGGCGCCTGCACCGGTGAGGCCAACCAGATGTTCCGACCCGATGTTCGATGCAAAGATGCTGGCGCCAATGGCCAGCCAGGTGGCATCGCGGCCGGCAAGAAAATAATCCTGTGTGTCTTTGTCACGTTGTATTATCACTCTGATGACAATAACGGTAAGTACTGCAACAAACAGTCCTACAAGAATCCAGTCAATTAAAGCCATAGTTATTTTGTTTTGGATTGGTTTATTTCCAAAGTTTTTCTATCTCTTCAAGCGATTTTCCTTTGGTTTCCGGGACCAGGCGCCATACCAGCACAGCGGCCAGTATGCCCATGATGCCGTATATCCAGTAGGCAAAACCGTGGTTGAATTTATTTGTGAGTACCAGATTATCATTCAGTATAGGAAATGTCCATGAAACAATAAGGTTTGCGATCCATTGTGCTGCAACAGCGATGGACATGGCGCCACGGATAGCGTTAGGGAAGATATCTGATAATAGCACCCAGGTTACAGGCCCCCAGCTCATGGCAAAGCCCGCTGTATAGGTGAGCATAAAGATAAGTGCGGCAAGCCCAAGCTTATTGGCATAAAAGGCAGTACCCAGTGCCAGCATACTGGCGGCCATAATGAGCCCGCCGGTAATCATTAATGGCTTTCGGCCAAAGCGGTCAACAGTGAAAATGGCCAATACCGTAAAGAGCAGGTTGATAGCGCCTACAATAATAGTTAGCAGCAGCGATGCATCGGTGGTTGATCCCATGTTGCGGAAAATATTTCCGGCATAATAAAGTACCACATTTATCCCGACAAACTGCTGAAAAACCGAAAGGATAATACCAATGAAAATAACCATAAAACCATACGACATCCATGGTGCGCTTTTTTCGTGAAGGGTATCTTTTATTTCCTGTAGAATACGCGGCGCATCATCATGTCCTGCAATCCGTTTCAGTACATTGAGCGCTTTTTCTTCTTTGCCTTTCATTATCAGGAAACGCGGGGTTTCAGGGACAAAAAACAGGAGTGCAAGGAAAATGACAGCCGGTATAACACCCGAGAAAAACATCCAGCGCCAACCGGTAGTGATAAGCCATTCTTCACTTCCCTGACGGGCAATAGCATAGTTGACAAAATAGATGACCAGCATACCGAAAATAATTGCGAATTGATTCCATGATACCAGTTTTCCCCGAACATTAGCCGGAGCTATTTCGGCAATATACATGGGTGATAACATCGAGGCAATGCCAACACCAATGCCTCCCAGGATGCGGTAAATTACAAACGAATAAACATCAGTCATACCGAAAAAGTTCAATGCTTCGGGTTGCCAGGCGCCAATGGCTGAAAGGGTGAATGCAATGGCAGAAATAATTAATCCGTTTTTTCGTCCCAGCGATTTGGAAATAAATCCGGCTAATGCGCCACCGATGATGCAACCGATAAGCGCGCTGGCTATAACAAATCCTTTTATCGAGTCGGCAATATCTTTTATTGCTTCAGGGGTAGATGGAATGGGCTCGCGCAGATAACTAATAACCCACACCGTTAGCGCCAGTAAAAATAAAGCAGAGGTAATGCCGCCTTTTAAAGTTCCTAAAAGTTTAATCAATTGTCCCGAAATAATCAGTAATACAAGATAAAATACGATTGTTGTCAGAAGTTTAAACTGATTGATGATAGTATGTGTATAAGCGAAATTTGACGGATCAAGGATTCCGGAAATAAAAAATTCTACCAGCGATTTTTCTGCACCGTTAACCACTGCTGTATCATAACCAAAGAGCAGTCCGCCCAGTGTAGCAA
>CAZRNJ010000097.1:0-8633 GCA_964601385.1 uncultured Bacteroidales bacterium
TTAATAGCCAAAAGTAAATAAAAAACCGGTCAAATGTTTAATTTATATTTATAATAGCTTATGCAGTAATTTTTCAAAATCTAGAGAAATGGTAATCAGCAACAAGAAAAGAGGAAACCCGGTTCTAAAACCTGATATGCCATTAACGAAAGGAGGTTATTTTAATCAAAGTTTTGAATTTTTTGCACAAAAAGCCATAGATAAAAAAATATTCATATATTTACCATAAATAAAAATTACTATTCCGATGCGTGCTTTTGTGTTTGTACTTTCAATGCTGTTCATTTTGACGGCCTGCCGTAGCGGAAACAATGAAAAAACGAAGGATAACCGGGCACGGGAAGGTATTGTGGATTTCAAGGTCAGTTACCTCGAGAATAAAATGTCGAAGAATATTCCCACCAATCTGCTTCCCAGTAAAATGCAGATGAAATTCAAGAATGATAAATCATCGCTCCAGATAGATGGATTCATGGGTTTATTCTCACTCACCATCATCAACGACCATAAAAAACAGATTTCCTATTCGCTGATGAAAGTGATTGATAAGAAATACTATTACGAAAGCAAACAGGGCGAACCATCCTTCTGTTTTAAAGAAATACCCGGCATGAAGATTGAACTCCGCAGGGGCTTTAAAGAGATTGCCGGATTGCGATGTAAACGTGGCCGCGTAATTTTTCCGGAATCGGATTTTGAGCCCTTCATTTTCTATTATACCGAATTATTATCCATTAAAAACCCGAACTACGACAACCCCTATACATTGGTTGACGGAGTTTTAACCAAATTTCAGGTACAATTGTATAAATTAAGGATGGAAATCACTGCCGACAAGGTAACGCTGTCGGAGGTACCGGCCAGTATCTTTAAAATACCACCCGGATTCCGGAAGGTCAGCAAAAAAGATATGGAAGAGATACTAAGCACCCTGATGGATTAGAAATTCTAATTTTTTCCCTGCCGGAATCAGTATTAATTCATAATTTTGCACAACTGATGTGAATGTACTTCCATGGCTAAAGCGGAACAGACGAAAAAAAAGAAAACTAACGCTCCTTCGTTCTTCTCGCGATTCAACGATGAGCGCGTAGGATTAATATCGTCAATCCTGATCTTTTTCTTTTCCCTGTTCATGCTGTTTGCTCTTATCTCGTACTTTTTTACATGGAAAACAGATGCCAGTTTTATCTGGCAAAATGTTTTTTCGGGAGCAGATACCCAGGTAAGTAACTGGGCAGGCAAGGCAGGCGCGCAAATTGCATCATTTTTTATTCATGGATTATTTGGTATTCCGTCGCTGGCTATCCCATTGCTGCTGATTATTGTTTCAATGTACATCGTCAATCTCCGGTTTGTTCCATTGTTTCGCTTAGTTACATTAACACTCATTTCGCTGATCCTCCTGTCAATAATTTTAGGATACCTCTTCGGCTCGGCCGGTGGATACCTGGGGGCCGGCCCGGGCGGAAGTCATGGCATCTTTATAAGCAACTGGCTGAATGCCTTACTTGGCAAAGCTGGCACTGCCATGTTGTTACTTATAGCAACCTTCACCTTTATCATTATTTCATTCCCTGCGGCCTACAACTGGCTTAAAAAGCAGTTTACATCTACTCCGGCAACTGCAGTAGAGCCCGGTGAAGAAAACAGCGACATAGGCGACACAGAAGCAACCGGTAATTATCCGGACGATACCGATCTGGTTTTTGTAACGAAAAAAGCCGGTGATGATGCAACCGAAATACCCGACCATACTACGGTTAGCCCAACTGCTGAAGAAGAGATAGACATTACGGTAATGCCACCGGCCGATGAAGAGCTAACCGAAACAACGCTGCCCGAAGCACCGGAAGGGGACTATGATCCTACACTTGATCTCTCATCATACCGGCTGCCGCCCATTGATCTGCTCGAAAAACACGAAATAGGCAATCTTGAAGTAGGCGACGAAGAACTGATCCGTAATAAAAATAAAATTGTTGAGACACTCAAGAATTACAAAATTGATATCACCAGGATCACCGCTACCATAGGCCCTACAGTAACGCTATATGAAATTGTACCGGCACCTGGCGTGCGAATTGCGAAAATCAAAAACCTCGAAGATGATATTGCATTAAGCTTGGCAGCCCTCGGCATCCGCATCATTGCACCTATGCCCGGCAAAGGAACAATCGGCATTGAAGTTCCCAATCAAAATCCACAGATCGTACCTATCCGCGCAATTATAGGTTCAAAAAAATTTCAGGAATCAAAACACGAATTGTCCATCGGAATAGGCAAAACCATATCAAACGAAACTTATGTGTTTGATCTGACCAAAATGCCGCATCTGCTAATTGCAGGCACAACAGGACAAGGCAAATCAGTAGGACTGAACTGTATTGTCGCTTCCCTTTTATATAAAAAGCACCCGTCTGAAATAAAATTTGTAATGATAGATCCGAAAAAGGTTGAACTCACACCTTATACCAAACTTTATCATCATTTTATTGCTCAATTACCGGATTCAAACGAACCCATCATTACCGATATGTCGAAGGTGGTAAACACCCTGAAATCACTTTGTATTGAGATGGAAAACCGGTACGATCTGCTGACTAAAGCCGGCGCCCGCAACTTATCCGATTACAATGCCAAATTTATTTCACGCAAACTGAATCCGAATAACGGTCATAAATTTTTACCCTATATAGTTGTTATTATTGATGAATTTGCCGACTTGATTCAGCAGGAAGGCAAAGAAATTGAACTTCCGCTAAACCGGCTGGCGCAAAAAGCCAGAGCAATCGGTATTCACCTGATTATTGCCACACAACGGCCATCTACCGATATCATCACAGGACTGATCAAGGCCAATTTTCCGGCACGTATTGCATTCCGCGTACCATCCATGATTGATTCAAAAACAATTATTGACCGTCCGGGCGCTAATCAACTGATTGGACGCGGCGATATGCTCTTTTCATCCGGCAGCGAACTGATACGCCTTCAATGCGCCCTGATTGAAACGCCAGAAATCGAACGGATCTGTGAATTCATTAATGAACAACAGGCCTATCCTACTCCATTTCTGCTCCCCGAAGTACACGATGAGACACCGGAGTTAACCGAAGAATTGGATAATAACCGGAAAGACGATCTTTTTGAAGATGCAGCCCGGCTGGTGGTACAGCATCAGCAAGGTTCAACATCGTTGCTGCAACGCAAATTTGCCATAGGATACAACCGGGCAGGCCGCATCATGGACCAACTCGAGAAAGCCGCCATCGTCGGTAAATTTGAAGGAAGTAAAGCCCGTGCAGTAAACTACACCGACCTCGATTCACTCGAAAAACACCTGATTTCCCTTCGTGCAATTGAAACAAACTAAATTTGCTATCATGAAACATTTATTTATTTGTCTGTTCATTTATCCTGCTTTACTCATAGCTCAACAGGACCCTTTAGCAGAAGAAGTACTTGAAAAAGTATCAAAAAAAGTTAATACATGGGAATCAATGCATGTAAGTTATACCTTTGAACATACCGACCTGAAGACCGGAGAAAGCCGTAAACAAAGCGGTGAACTGATTATGAAAGGTGAAAAATATAAAATAATATTAGATGCCACTGATATCTATTGTGACGGAAAAACAATCTGGACACACATGAAGACGGTACAAGAAGTCAATATAATAAATCTTGATAAAAACAAAGACAAACCGCTTGATTTAACCAACCCCAAAAACCTGTTCACCTTCTATAATAAAAATTTTAAATACGATTATATTACTGAAGAGACATATAATGGCCGGCTATGTCATAAAATTGATCTTTATCCTTTGACACTCAAAACAAATTACTCACGCATCCGGTTATTGATTGACAAAGAAAAAAATGAAATTGTACTGGTAAAAACATTTACTAAAAACGGTAACAATTACATTTTCAGTATAACCTCATTAAAAGGTGATATTGATACGCCGGATGCAACATTTACCTTTGACCCGTCAAAGAATCCGGGAGTTGAAGTGATTGATATGCGGATAAACTGAACCATGGGCTACACGTACGAATATCCGCGGCCGGCAGTATCGGCTGACTCATTGTTGCTGAGACATGACCATACACGGGGCGCAGAAGTACTCCTGATCAGACGGCTGAACGATCCCTATAAAGCAATGTGGGCGCTGCCCGGTGGCTTTGTTGAGATTGATGAACGGATTAGCACTGCCGCAAAACGCGAACTGGAAGAAGAAACAGGCATCCGCGAGCTCCCGCTTGAACAGTTCGGTATCTATGATGACATTAACCGCGATCCACGGGGACGAACAATTACAGTGATATTTGCCGGTTTTCCATCCGATGATCATTGCGCTTTGATTAAAGCCGGAAGTGATGCAACCGATATCCGCTGGTTTCCACTTCGTACATTACCGCCATTAGCTTTTGACCATGAACAGATAATTGCCGACGCAATTTCCAGATTTAAAAATATACTTCACCTGTGAACGCACAATCTATAATTCTGCCGATGGTTGAAGCAGGATACCTGCATGCGGCAACAGTAGTAACTTTAATGTAAATATTCCACAATTGATATAATTCCAAATGGTATAACAAGTGCAAAAACTCATGCCCATCACTAAATCCTTTAAATCATGAGACAGCCAATTAAGGATTGATTTTCAGCAGCGTTTTACTGATGAAAAATTCAATTGCAAAAATTGGGTTGAAGTTTTCACATCATTTTCCAGTGATACATGGATATTTCCTTCGATTGCGAATGATCCAAGATAATTCATTTTTTTAATTGAAGAAAAAAAGCGTATAAAATCAAATCCGCCCAAACCAGGGAAAAAGCGGTTATTATCACTAAGATGGATAGAATCTATCAACCTACAATGTTTTATCAAAGATGTTTCAATATCCACCTCTTCAATATTCATGTGAAAAGTATCGGGTAATACCTTCAGTTGAGGAACATTGAATTGTTGCACAATCTGTGCTGCCTCATCTAATGAGTTAGCAACATCACTCTCGTAGCGGTTCGTGGCTTCGATATATACTGTTACACCCGATGCAATTATAGCAGGTAACAGCTTTTCTGTCATTGCACAAAAATTATATGTAGCCACTGACTTTCCCTCTCCCGGTCTGCCTTTAGCAAAGCCGATGATGATGCCACATCCTGCATTAACGCTAAATTCAAGCCAGTGACAGAAGGCGCTATACGTTTTTTCCTGAACATCGGTTTGCGAGGAGGATAATGAATAATTGTTCAACCGGGCAGATAATCCGGTGGCCAGCTTGCTTAACACCAGTTGATGTTCGGCAAGGAAACCGGTTAATTGTTGAGCATTAACCAACCGGGTATCGGGGATATTCAATTCAACATGGGATAGACCGGCTGCTGCAAATAAATTCAGTTGTCGGCTGAATTCCTTTGTTCTAAAATCACTGCCAATAGAAGTTTGTATGCCAAGAATATTTTTCATTCACAATATTTGGTCATTGTTTCTCGGGCGGATAAATTTTGAATTTCTCCGGATCCCGTCCGTAACCGCAGCGTATATCATCGGCAGGTTTTGGAGGACAAAAAGTAAAGGTATGCACCAGATCGGCTGTTTTACTATTATTAAATATCTGATGCTCCTGCCCTTTCAAAATCAGAACTGCATCGCTCTGTCCGAGTATTTCTTCCTGGCCATCAATCAACAGCCGCATTTGGCCTTCAATCACATAGATCACCTCATCCCCATCATTATGAACATGCATCTCATTACTGCTGCCCGGAGGAATCCGGCAAATCCCGGCACCAAAAGTTTCATTATCGGCGCTGCCGAAATAAACATAAATATCCCGTCGCGGAAAAGTAAACTCACCTCTCGGTGTTTCGGCTCTTCGGCCTATCAGAATCTTATTTTTCATCATAACTGATTAATTTATTTTCCAAAAATCATGATCAAAATAACCCCTGCCACCATGATGATCGCAGCCAACAGGTTTTTTCTAAACCCGCTCTCTTTAAAAATCAGGTAACCGGCAATTACACTAAAAAGAATGTTCGTCCGTTTCATTGAATTAGCATAAGCAACAACGGTCATGCTATATGCGCTGAATATCAATATTTCCATTGCGCCCAGCAAAAGACCCGAAATGAGAAAGAAGCGAAAATCCTTTGCAACAATCCCCAATGTTTCGGTAAAACCGAATTGACGCAAATTAAGGAAGAAAAAAATAATAAATTGTATATTTAAAGCAGCAATAATAAAAAAGTATCTGTCCGATAAATCCATTGCCATACGGGCAACAACAGTAGTTAAGCTCCAGATAAAGGCCGTAGCTAGCGCAAATAATATTCCTTTGTCGGCACGAATATTTTTGATAATGGACCGGAGCGACTCGCCGGCCTTATTGCAAGCAATCACATAACCGCCGGCAACGATAAAAATAATTCCGGCAATACCATAAATATTGGGATACTGTCCGAGCGTTGCCATCCCTATCGGGATTAAAAAAACCGGGGTAAAACTAAGAAACGGCACAGTACGCGACATTCCGGACAGATGGATGGATTTTATATAACAGGTACGGCCCAGTACATTCAAACCACCGAAAAGCAAAAGCAGAAAAATTAATTTCAACGAAAAAACCGGCAGATTAATAAAAAATAAAAACAGAAGCAGAACCGGACAGATCAGCAAGAGTTGCGCAAACCCCATTTGTATAGGCGAATATTTACTTTTATAAGTATTAATAACCGTATTTAGGGAAGCTTCGGCAACAGCCGAAAAAAGGGCAAGTATTATTCCCGTAATCCGCATAATTTATCTGAATTAATCGTTCAAAACTATAATAAAAACGGATACTGCAACTGCAGCATCCGGTCAAATCTCACCCTAAGTAATCTACACTACAGCATTTGAAATTACGGCGGGACGAGTTCCGCAACAAAAGTAAATAATATCTAAAATTTAACTGATGACAATTTAATGACAAATGCCGGACAAATATCAGTCGTTCAGCAAACAGAGATTATTTAGCCCATCTTATTCAAAAAAAAATTATTTTTTAAACAATGAAAGACAAAAAAAGTATTCCCCGATTGGCAAACAAAAGTAGTCCGATTTGCACATTTTACAGTGCTATCCATAATATTTTTTTATGGAAATTGGTTTAAGGGAATTCTGTTATTTTTGTGTCTTATGAAAAAAGGAATATTTATCGTTTCCTGGATTATGGCTATTGCCGTCTTATACAGCCAGGATGCACAGGAAATATCACTAAACGGCCGGTGGGAGATCGGATATAACAGGAGCTATTTCGGTTATTGTGACGTTCCCGGGATAGCCACGGATCCTGATAAAATGAACCCTGAAAAACTTTGGTTTAAGCGAATTGTCAAACTACCCGATGGACAATGGCAGTATGCCACATTGATTCTCAAAGGCGCCCGGTTCAGTCCTGAAGTGTATATCAACGGGCAAAAAGTGTCACACCAACCGGGCGGCATGGCGCCAACAATTCACCGGCTCAACAGCGCTGACATAAAACCCGGGGCATTAATTATCCTTGAAATAGTACTGGAATCATTACGCACGCTTACCTCTGAAGATGCATCGTACATCCCGCCAGCCGATCACTGGCGATCAAATATTTCGTCGCTTATCTGGGATGATGTATTGCTTCGGCTTCATGGCAATACGATGATTGATCGGATGATCCCATTCACCGACTTCAATAAGAAAACAGTAGATATTCATTATTCAA
Source organism: uncultured Bacteroidales bacterium (assembly GCA_964601385.1). GTDB lineage: Bacteria > Bacteroidota > Bacteroidia > Bacteroidales > JBBRXJ01 > CAZRNJ01. Next base: position 7,759 of record CAZRNJ010000097.1, read on the forward strand.
CACACCGTATAGACGAAGGAGGCAAGCCGGATTATATGCTTGCCGTTTTGCGGGATATCAGCGGAAAGATGCTTTGCAGTGCTAAAAGCTATACAGTACTGGCATCGGGCAATATCCATCTTCGCTACGGAGACACCTGCAAGCCCTGGTCACCTGCCCATCCAACCATTTACCGGCTGGAATTAAACATTTTTAAAGGGGGCAAGATTATTGATCAGGTAAGTATGACGTATGGAATGCGGGATTTTTCTTTATCCCGCGATAAGTTACATTTCATTCTTAATAACGAGCCCGTGACCATGCGTGCAGGCACAGTGGTTTGGCACCGGTGGGTGCGCGATACAAGCGGACGTGAGCTGGCGTGGGACACAACGTGGTTTGCCGAGCATGTCATCCGGCGACTGAAAGAACATGGCGCCAATGGATTACGTTTTCATCTCGGATCACCGCCGGAGCGGTTTCTTGACCTCTGTGATCAATACGGACTACTTGTGCAGCTTGAATGGTCGTTCTTTCACGGGCTGCCAGCATCGGAAGAATCATTGATTGAACAATGGAGCCGCTGGCTCGACATGGCCATGCGCCACCCATCCGTTACCCTGATACACCCTTATAATGAAACTGAAGGAAACCAACTGAACAAAGCATGGAACGCACTAAACAAGATACTTCCCGGATATCCTCCATTAGTACTGGAAGATCGGGATGTTATTCATATACATAAATACTGGTGGAGCTTATTTGAAAACCTCGGGCTCTATTACGACCATGCCGGACAATTTCCAAAAGCCATCATGGCTGATGAGTTCGGCGGCAATTATCTTGACGGCAACTGCGATATGGGTGGGTACAAAACCTTAAAAGAAAGCTATATG
>CAZRNJ010000098.1:0-8633 GCA_964601385.1 uncultured Bacteroidales bacterium
GTAAGCATTGATTGTATCACAAGAGATATGCGCTTTCGAAAAAATATGATCAATCTCAATAGTTGTTTCACCGGATGAGGTTATAGGATTACCGTTTCCGGCAATCTTCAGGTAACAATTTAGAATGTCTGCCGGTTGCTTTATTCCGCATTCATTGAGTTTGACCATGGTGTTCAGATATGCTGTTTTTACCGGCCAGGATTGGTTTTTATCTAAAGCAAAAGAGTTTTCGAAACAGTGATTTGCTTTTAGCCACTCTTCTTTATCCGGTTTCCGGTACCGGAGTATATCTATTCCCTTGTTGGCCCATGCGGATGCGGCAGCAGCTTGTCCCGGTTTTTTTATGATAAGGTCGTAAATCAGAAAAATACTATCGGTTAGTTTATTGTACCGTATGCTGTCGGATGCTGCATGTATAAGCGCCGGAAGAATTTTTGATGTTCCGTCGGTAAGCAGTTCAACCGTATGCGGGCAGAAGCTGAAGGCCGACTGCCATGCGAGATAGGCGCGCTGGTATTGTTTTTGTTTATGAAACTCAATATACATGGTGCGGTATTTCAGGCAGTCGGTTGTGTCGCTGTAACTGCTGACTGCAACGAATAAAAATATGCAGGAGCAGATTGCTATCTTGGAAAAAAATCCAGTCATGAGCAATTAGTCAATTTTAGGTCTGTAAAACCAGAAATCGTAAAAGGTGAAATGAATACTGAAGAGATTATAGTTTTCACGCACTAATCCGTTCGATATTGTTCCGCGAACGCCGGTTTCGTATGTAATTCCAAATAATGACTGAGAGAATTTAAATGGAAATCCCAATCCGAAACTGAATCCCTGGTCGTTTAACTGAGTGTTTTGAATGGTCAGATAAGTGTTTGAATAATAAAAACCTGTGCGATATCGGATACGTTTATAATAGCTTCTGAAGGCGTATTTCTCGGGAATCCATTCTATCCCGCCATGATAGGTATTACTGTTGGTAAATGCGGCAAAAAGCGGGGATGATGATTGATCCCAGAACTGTCCGGAGTAGTCAATGCCTGCTGTCAGTTTATCTTTCAATTCAAGTGTAAATCCGGCAGAGATCGAATGTGGCACATCAAGCGTATATGATTCATTGTCGGTGTTTACCATTGTGTCGCTAATCCGTGTATTATTGGCATTGATATAGCTTTCGATGAAACGGCTGCGAAGCCCGTACAACCGGTTCCTGAAATCGTAACTGATACCGGCTGTATAGCTGTATTTACTGCTTAGTTTGTCGTGATATTGGATGCCCGTGGTGGCAGCAAAGTCCTTAATGTATTTTTTATCTCTGACAACCAGATTATGATACGAGGTGTTGTTAAAATCTACAGTTTGCGATTGCTCAATATAGCCAAACAGATAATTGATATTACAACCGATAGATATTTTTTTAAACAGCTCAATGGCATTACCGAGATAAAATTGATTGACTCCGCCCTGACCAAGAAAATAATTTTCAACTTCAAGATCAATCATTTGTTGTGTAGTCAGGATATTGTATCCGACGCGACTGTAGGGCACAAGACCAATCCCTGATTTCCACCATCGTGTTACCGGGAATCCGAGGGCTATGCTGTTAAAACTGAGATTGCGGCTGGTATAATGGTATTCATCCGAGCGGTAATCAGTGAGGTATCCGGCAAGTCCTACGTCAAGCATAAACGAATGAGTATCCTGTTCGGTATACGAGGCAGGGTTCAGATAATTAATCTGGTTATAGGTTCGTAAGCCGGCCGAAATACCACCCATGCTTCTGCTCTGGCCAAATCCTTTGCGCACGATGTCGCCTAATCCGTATGATGAGTAAGGACTGTATGAATTTTGCCCATGTGAAGTGAGAAACACTAAACTACAGAAAATAATGCTAAATAGTTTTTTCATTCAGGTTATAGTTCAGAATATTGTTTAAACCAATTAGAACTAAGTTTGGTTCTGCAAAGATGCGATTTTTTAATGGTTTTTCAAAATATTTGGCATCGCCGCCTGTAAGATAGATGGTCAGTCCCGGATATTTCCCTGTGAATCGAAGAATATATTGTTCCATTTCGAACAGGATGCCGGTTTGAACTCCGGCTATTATGGCGGAAATAGTGTTGTTGCCCGATTCGGGATATTCCATTGTCGGCTGAAGTAGCGGGAGCTTGCCGGTGTACTCGTTCAGTGCCTTGTATCGAAGTTGGATGCCGGGTGAAATATTCCCTCCGGTGAATTCGGCTTGTGCGGTTACAAAATCGTATGTTATGGCTGTGCCCGCATCAATGATCAGGATGTTTTTTGCGGGCGATAATGCCCAGCCGCCGGCAGCAGCCGCCAACCGGTCATATCCTAAGGTGTCGGGTGTGGCATATAGATTCTTTAAAGGAACAGGTAAGCGTTGATCCAGAAGGGTTATAAACAGTCCTCGATCTGATAAATCTCGGATCAACCGTTCGTGTATTCTTTCTCTTACAGTACAATAAATCATGTTTTTCACGTGATATTTTTTCACGGCTATCGTGATTTCATCGTAGGGATTGTCTGTGAGCCGGAACTGTTCAATCAGTGTATCGTTGTTGAATACACCTGCTTTGCTTGTTGTATTGCCGATGTCAATAGCCAGATTCATAAAGCGGTGAATGGTAAATTTGTTGTCAGCGTTTTTTTAATTTTCATCATTCTTTATGGTATTAATTAAACCAATAATTATGTAATCAATTTATCGCCGGGTTGGTAAAATAATTTACTGCCCAGGTAATGGAGTGTTTTTCCGGCTGCTTTATTAACCAGCAGGCGGTCTTTAAATGCTGTTCGTGCCACACCTGCCGATACCGCCCGGCCAAAAACAATGCCCACGTATTTTTCAGAAACGATTTTTTCAAGCTTACATTCAATATATCCGATACATCCTTCGGGGATTGAATATTTATATTTTGCAGAAGGAAATGTTTTTGTTTTAAATTTTTTCAGCTTGTCTGCTTTATGTCCCGATACACTGCCCATATCCTTCACCAGTTGGCTTTGAGAAGCATGAGGAAGAACAATAACAAATTTTTTTGCCAACAGGATATTTATAAAGCACTTATGCTTTTTGTCACAAACAAAAAGCAGCCGGGTTACCGGTTCATAATCAACAGGGCAGTGCCATGCAATGGGTGTCAGGTTTGGTTGTTTTTGAGCGTCACGGGTGGCAACCATAATGATTGCGCCGTTGTTCAGCAGTTTGTAGGCCTTATCGGCCGGCAGGGTTATGTAGTTCTTCATTTTGTGTGTTTAATAATAATACTGTTATTTATTCAAAGATAGAAGATTTGGTTTAATATGGCAAATGCGATTATTGGCTTTGTTTTTTGTTTTAAAGGACATAAGGGTTTCAGCGAGCTAAGACCAGAATGTACAGTATTTACCATATATATGATGCATTTGCTTATTTTTACCTCTGTTTATGGAAATTGAAATTTTACATCTGATTGAAGGAGCTCATAATGCGCGGGGATTAACAGTGGTGATTGATGTTTTCAGGGCTTTTACCACGGCCTGCTATATCATGCGCGACAATCCGGCGCATCTCTATTGCGTGGGCGATATCAATGAGGCGTACCGTCTCAAACAGCAGAATCCGGCATCTGTATTAATTGGTGAGCGGAATGAGCAGATGCCCGAAGGTTTTGATTTTGCTAATTCACCAACACAGATTGAGCATTTCCCTTTTGCCGGCACAACTGTTATCCATACCACGAGCAGTGGCACACAGGGTGTGGTACATGCGGTGCATGCCGATGAGATTATTACCGGTAGTTTTGTCAATATCGGCGCGGTAATCAGTTATATCCGCAACAAATCGCCTCGCCGCCTGTCGTTGGTTTGTATGGGTTATGCAGCACAATATCCTACCGATGAGGATACTTTTTGTGCTGAATATATACGCGATTCATTAACCGGGCAGCCGCCTTCTTTCGAATCTCTCCGAGAAATACTCCGCAGGGGATCGGGCAGCCGTTTTTTTGATCCCGTAAAGCAGGCGTACGCGCCCGAACGGGATTTTTATCTGTGCACTACGCTTAATACTTTTGATTTTGTTCTCCGGGCTGTACCCGGCTCTCCTGTTGAAATGATGCGGTGCTGACTAAACGGCAGGATCAAAAATTTTCATGTAATCATCTTTTAATCTATATACATGGTTGCGTATTTTCATTGTCCACTGTTGATGAGTATAGCGTTTATCGAATGTTTGCCAGGGTATGGCTTGCCCGAAATAAAAGGTGATGGTTTTGGATTTTTGTCTGAACATCTCATGCGGCAGATAGAACATTTCTATATTGGCTTTTATTCCTATCATCTTCCGGATGTTGGCCAGATTATAAAAGAAATCTGAATTGTGGCCTTCAACAAAAACTGGTATGATATCCCGCTGGTAGCGTACTGCCTTATCAATAAAATTTTTTTTCCATTCCAGATCGGTGATTTTGCCCCTGATTTTCCGCGAGCATAGCCCGGCCGGAAAATTGAGTATCACGGCATTGGAAGCATAGGCCTTTTCAATCTTGCGGGCATATTCAATACTCTGGCTGCCATGCTTATTTACCGGAATAAACAGAGGAGCCAGGTTGGCCAGATTCATCAGCAGGTCGTTTACAATAAATTTCACTTCATGGTGGTATCGTGCCGCCGCACTCATTAGCATCAACCCATCGAGCCCGCCCAGCGGATGATTGGCTGTAATTATCAGCCGGCCAGGACGATTCAGATGTTCGGCACCTCTGACCTGATAACTGAACCCCAATTCCGTTAGCGTATTGTTAACGAAGGTCACTCCGTAATCGGTATGAAACTTTGTTAGTACATGATTGATCTCGTCTTGATGTATCGTGCGTTTAATGTAATTCAGAACAAAACGGGGCAAAATCTTTAGCAACCGCGGGTTCTTGTTGCCAATTACTTTTTCGATATCAATAACTGCAGGTTTGTTGATTTCCATGTTCGTCTGTTTATTGGTGCAAAGATAACTGTTTATAATTGCTGCTCAACAGTTCTTTTGTGTCCCTGTATTGATAAGGGTTGTGGCTATTTTTTTACGGTCTGTAGAAAAAAGTTATTAACAAAAGTGGGGAAAAGTGGGAAAAAGTGGAGGAAAATGGGAATAAAGTACTATATTTACAATCGAATAACAGTCAGCACGATATGACAACATTTATAGGCGATTATCACTGTAAGCTTGATTCCAAGGGCAGATTAATGCTGCCGGCGGTGTTCAAGAAACAATTGGCAAAGGAAGCCGGTGATCGTTTCGTAGCTAAGAAAGATATATTTGAGAAGTGTCTGGTGCTATATCCGATGGACGAGTGGGAGATACAAAATAAGATAATCCGGTCGAAAATTAATCCATATAAAAAGGAACACAACGAATTTTTACGTGGCTTTTACCGGGGTATGGCCGAGTTAGAATTAGATTCCAGCAACCGTCTGTTGATTCCAAAACGTCTACTTGACGAGGTGGGCATTGCGAAAGATATTGTACTTGCCGGACAGGATGGCCGCATAGAACTATGGCCGGCCGAACAGTATGATAAGATGGGTATAAGCGAGCAGTCGTTTGCCGATCTGGCTGAAAAGATAATGGGTAACGGGCCTTTAAATAATATGGTATGACAGTATACCATAAACCAGTTCTTTTACAACAATGTATTGAAGCGCTGAAGATTGACCCTGATGGTATTTATGTTGATGCCACATTTGGCGGTGGCGGACACTCATGGGAAATACTGCGGCAGTTAAGTACCAAGGGCCGGCTGATCGGATTTGATCAGGATGCAGCTTCAGCACAGAATTGTATACAAGATGAGAAGTTTCAGTTTGTACAACATAACTTCAGATATATGAAGAATTTTTTGCGGTACATGGGAATAGAAAAGATAAACGGACTGGTGGCCGATCTCGGCGTTTCATGGCATCAGTTCGATACCCCGTCCCGCGGATTTTCTTTTCGGTTTGATGAGACACTCGATATGCGTATGAATACCGGGGCAACACTTACTGCAGCAGCCATACTCAATACTGCCGGGAGTAACGAATTAAAAGAAATATTTCGTAATTACGGTGAACTTAGGCAAGCCGGAAAAATCACATCTCTTATAGAACAAATGAGGGCCATAACCCCTATTAATACTGCTGGCCAATTGGTTGAATGTTTAAAGCCGGTTACCCCGCGTGCGGCTGAAAATAAATTTTTGGCACAGGTTTTCCAGGCCTTACGCATTGCAGTTAATCATGAACTTACCGCATTAAAGGATTTGCTTATTCAGGCAGCAGAGATGATTATTCCCGGAGGCCGTATGGTGATCATCTCCTATCATTCTCTTGAAGATAAATTGGTTAAGAATTATATTCGTTACGGACAGTTTGACGGCCAACCGGAGAAGGACCTGTATGGTAATGTAAGTGTTCCATTTAGTCCTGTTTTTACTAAACCCATAGTGCCCGATGACAGGGAAATAAGCCGTAACAGCAGAGCGCGGTCGGCAAAGATGAGAGCAGCACAACATAATTGAAAAAAAATGACAAAGGAGCGCATAGAGTTTATTGACGAGAAGCCGGAAAAAAAATCTCCGAAGAAAACAACTATCCGCGAATTTGTAGACGGGAGAGTGCTGACCTCCGATGCTATTACTAGCCAGATACCTTTTTTTGTTTTAGTGGCCTTATTGGCCATTTTGTATATTGCTAACCGTTATCATGCCGAAAAACTTGTGCGGCAGGCCACACGGCTCGAAAATCAGGTGCGTGAATTGAGGGCAGAGGCCATTTCATCGGCTGCTGAACTTACCGATAGCAGCAAACGGTCGGCATTGATTAATCTGATTGGTCGTAAAGGATTGGATCTAAAAGAATCGGTGGTCCCTCCACGAAAAATTATTGCAGATGAAAAATGAGTGATTCAAACAAAATATCATTAAAGCAGGATATTATATGGCGGGTAGCAGTGATTTACTTTTGCATCGCTTTTTTTGCCCTGATCATTATTGGGCGTGTTATTTTTTTGCAGTTTATTGAAGCGGATAAGTGGAAGGCACAGGCACAGAAACTGACGTTGAAAAACGAGGTTATTGAAGCTAATCGGGGTGATATTCTTGACGTGCATGGCCGTTTGCTTGCCACTTCCATACCACTGTATGATATCCGGGCCGATATGGCGAACGACCAGATTTCCCGCGAACTGTTTGCCTGCAAAGTTGATTCATTGTCGTTATGTTTATCCAAACTTTTCAAGGATAAAACAGCAGCGCAATACCGCGCTATGCTGGTTGATGCACGCCGTAAAGGAAACCGTTACCTGCTGCTCCAGCGTAATGCTACACATCATGAATTGCAAATGGTAAAATCGTTTCCGATTTTCCGCTCCGGAAGATACAAAGGCGGACTGATTGCCGAAAAGAAGAGCCGGCGAATTTATCCGTATGGATCCATGCTTGCCGGCCGCACTATCGGATATACGGCCAGTGATGAGCAGGTAGGGAAAATTGCTGTCGGGGTAGAGGGTTCGTTTGACACCTACCTGAAGGGAACAAATGGTATGCGTTTAATGCGACGGATTAGCGGTAATACCTGGATGCAGGTGGGTAGTAAAGATGAGGTGGAACCCAAAGACGGTATGGACATCGTTACTACCATTGATATTAATCTGCAGGATGTGGCCGAAAACGCTCTCCTTAAGCAGCTACAGAAACACGAAGCTCATCATGGCTGCGCGGTGGTAATGGAAGTGGCAACAGGCGAAATCCGTGCAATTGCTAATCTTGAAAGAGACGAACAAGGCGCTTACCACGAATCGTATAATTATGCTATAGGCGAGAGTACTGAGCCGGGATCTACATTTAAACTATTGTCGCTGATGGTAGCTCTTGAAGATGGATATATTCATCTGAACGATACCATTGATGCAGGAAAAGGGAAAGTCCGGTTTTATAATCATATCGTTGAAGATACCAAGGAAGAGGGATATGGCAGGATATCCGTTAAGCAGGCCTTTGAAGTTTCTTCCAATGTGGCTGTTTCTAAAATTATTACCCGGTATTATAAGGGACGTGAACGTCAGTTTATTGATCGTATTTATAGTATGAAAGTACAGGAGCCCCTTGGTTTGGAGATACAGGGCGAAGGTAAACCTCATGTTAAGTATCCGGGTGATCGTTATTGGTCCGGTATTTCGTTGCCAATGATTTCATTCGGATATGAGGTTCAGCTTACACCACTTCAGATACTCACTATTTATAATGCCGTTGCGAATAATGGCAGAATGATGAAGCCGCGCTTTGTAAAAGAGATCCGTTTTCACGGACTGCCATCTGTATACTCTGCTCCTGAGGTAATTGTTTCATCCATTGCATCACGCTCAACAATTGCCAGAGCACGCGAAATGCTCGAAGGTGTTGTTGAAAACGGGACGGCGGTTAATCTGAAAAACTGTAATTATAAGATTGCAGGAAAAACAGGTACAGCACAAGTGGCTAATCGCAAATACGGATATAGAAATGATAAAGGAATCAGTTATCAGGCCTCGTTTGCCGGATATTTTCCTGCCGATAAACCGCGTTATTCATGTATTGTTGTTATCAATGCTCCTTCAAAGCATGTCT
>CAZRNJ010000099.1:0-8571 GCA_964601385.1 uncultured Bacteroidales bacterium
AATATTAATTCTATTTTCCTCTAATTAAGTTGCATTTATTTGTTGAATTTAATTAATATTAAAAATATGCCATCGCAAAAACGATTAAAGTTCTTAGACCGTTATTTAACCCTCTGGATTTTCTTTGCTATGTTCGCAGGGGTTTATGCAGGTTGGGTTAGCCCGGAAATTGCCGGATTTTGGAATAGTATGTCATCGGGAGCAACCAATATACCTATTGCCATCGGGTTAATAATAATGATGTACCCGCCTTTGGCAAAAGTTAAGTATGAAGAATTGGGCGATGTATTCCGGAATACAAAGATTTTGGGCTTGTCATTAGTTCAAAACTGGATTATCGGTCCGGTTTTAATGTTTTTTTTGGCAATTGTTTTTTTGCAATACAATATTGATTATATGTATGGTGTAATTCTTATCGGGCTTGCACGATGTATTGCAATGGTAATTGTGTGGAACGACCTTGCAAAGGGCGATACGCAATATGCTGCAGGTTTGGTTGCTTTTAATTCGATTTTTCAGGTTTTACTTTTCTCGGTGTATGCTTATGTTTTTGTTGCTATTCTGCCCGGATGGTTTGGATTGCCTGTTAATGATAGTGTTGCTCAAATAACCATTGGTCAAATTGCCGAAAGTGTGTTTATTTATCTTGGAATACCATTTATTGCAGGGTTTTTAACCCGTTTCGTTTTAATCCGTGTAAAAAGCAAGGAATGGTATCACACGAAGTTTGTACCCGTTATAAGCCCGTTAACATTGATTGCCTTGCTGTTTACAATCGTGGTAATGTTCTCACTCAAGGGTGAATATATCGTTAAAATCCCGATGGATGTTGTTCGGATTGCTATCCCCTTGGTGATCTATTTTGTTGTGATGTTTTTAGTGTCATTTTTCATGAGCAAGAAAGTAGGGGCAACCTACGAACAATCTACCACGTTATCGTTTACCGCTGCAAGCAACAATTTCGAACTGGCTATTGCCGTAGCAATTGCAGTTTTCGGAATTAATTCGGGCGAGGCCTTTGCTGCTGTAATCGGTCCATTAGTGGAAGTTCCTGTTATGATTGCTTTAGTCAATGTGGCTCTCAGGTTACAACGGTCTTATCAACGGAACTGAGGGCGTTGGCAAGATTGTAGCTCTTATTCAGTCATTTGGCTTTCTCGCCTTGTGTACAAACGTTATTTTACCGCTGTACTGAAATTGGTTTATACCGTTTCAGCTAATGTCTAGCCACCATTTACGGTGAACGATTATAATTGTACAATCAGTGATATCCCAATCATTGCGAATAAAAGGCCTTTCAATCCTTCTATCGCTTTATTTGGGATAAATACTACTGCTTGATAACCTTATAAGCCATCAGTCCCCGTTCTGTTTTAATCATCAAGATATACATCCCCGAAGAACAATCAAAGGTGTTTAAATATACACGCCCTTCAGAGAAGCCACTGGCAAAGGAGAATCCTGAAATATTAATCAATTCATACCAAAACTTTTCCGACGAGTTGATTATTAAATACTCTTTGAAAGGATTGGGGTAAACCGATAAAAGCGGGGAAGAAAATAGTTGCTGCTCTAAAACGGGATATTCCCCTTTCCCTGTATAAACAAGTTTATTGGTAATTGCCCCGGGAGACGAAAGCGAAATCTCCATCGTATCCGTTGTACCTGCCAGTGGTTTATAGCGAACATAAATCATGGATGTGTCAACTTCACCCGACAAGGGTGTAATCAGAATTGTACCGCCAAAGACAATACTGTTGGAATCCAGTCCTATACCTATTTCCGGATCAGCAGTGATCGTAAGATCGGCAAACAGATCATACCCCGCAACTTTAAAGGTTTTTAATTTTGATACTTCGCCAACCGTCACGGTTCCGAATGAGAGGGATGAAATAGCAAAGATATCAATATCGGGAGTTCCGGTTACTGCATCATCCTGATACCATCCGATATTTTTACCATAGAGAATGTTTCCGGAATCAAGGCAGTGAGAGCCGGGTTTTAATTGGAAATAGCCCAAAGACGGCTCAAGAAACAACGGATCCACCGGGTTGATATTAAACGGCGCTATTCCTCCGCTCCCTGCAATATTCCTGATCATGCAGTGATCTGTATTGATAACACCTTTGCCGTTGTATTTAAAATATTCGGCAGCAGCAGATGTGTTATACATGATAACATTGGTCATATTAACAGTATCATAACTTGATGTTCCTTCACTGGTCACCAACGAATAACCGGTATGACCATAAAAGGTAGAATTAATGATATGAAGACGGGAAGTGCCTCCTGAATAAGGGCTTCCGCTGGTAGCATAAATACATTTATAAGAAGTATTAACCGTTTTATTTTGATTAAAAATGGAATTGATAATTTTTAAATCATTTCTGCCACCTCCTGTAGCATTAGTATAAATGGCACCTCCGAAATAATTTATTACGGTTACTTCATTATTTGTGAAGCGACAATTGTCGAAAACAGAAGTGTTTTTTCCAACATAGCTGTGTACAAATAGTGCCCCTCCGCCATTTGTGGAAGTGTTGGAACGGAATTCAACATTCTTAAAGGTGGCATTAATAATACCGGCATTATTGTTAATGTATAAACATACTGCTCCACCCATGTTTGCCATATTAAAATTGAAAACAATATTTCTGAATACACCTTCAAATTTAGAAGATGCATTGGTAACATTCACTAATAATCCTCCACCGTGAAAATTGGGAGAACCCGATTCAGCAAGGCAATTGGCTCCCACAACATAAAACCCATCCCAAACGGTATTCGATGTAATTGAAGTACCTGATAATACAACTTTCCAGATATGATATGCATTATTTGCGGTACCCGTGGTTGAATCATCCATATAGATATCTCCATTAAGGAAAGATGCGTTTTGATAGAAATTTCTGTCAGCAATAACCGTTGAATCAATAATTTCAGTCCCGCTAAAACTGCCTAATACCACCACGCCTTCTTTATATGTAAACGAAATCGATCTGTTATTATAGTGGGTAATATATTGTCCCTTTGCAACAAAAATAGTATCACCTGCAATAGCAGCCGATAAAGCTGACTGAAGATGTGTAAATGCATTGATCCAGCTCTCTCCCGTATTTGCGCCGGTTGCAGATTGTTTTACATACATTCGCTGATGACGTACCGGTATAGCCCCTGAGCCACTAACTCCTTTATTCGCTCCGGTGAGGTTTGCAGAAATAAATCCGATAGTTCCGTTGTACGAAAAAGTAGTCATGGGCATAAACTTAACAAATATCGTTGTCAGTGGAATCGAATCAAAAACCCGCGGAACGTACAGCGTATCAAAATAGTTTAAACTGTCAAAAGATATTTTATACCCGTAATACGAAACAAGTGTTAAATCATCGTCCATATCCTTTCCCCAGAAAGTAAACTTTTTAGCAGGAGGTACTGTACCAATAACCGTGCTGCCGAAGATTATGCTTTCTGGTCCAAATTCAATTACTGGATATAGGAGTTGAGCAGACAATGTCTGTTGTTTGGTTGAGAACTCGGCGGATAAATAACTTATGTTTCCGGATGTTCCCGAATAATCAACAGGCGCGAAAAAAACATAAAGCGTTGTATCAATTCTTCCTGACCCGGGCGTAATAATAAGTGTATCAACTGCATTCAACGGATTTCTGGTTAAAGATACTTTGTATCTTGCAGTAGCAACAACCATTACGTCAGAGGTCAGCAACATTCCGTAAAGATGAGTACTGTCAGGTTCTGAGAAGGTCCCCGGCTTGGTTTTATCAAATGTTTCTATATTTTTTCCGAGGAAAAAAGATTTCCTGATTAATGGCGCACCCTGATAGAAACCCATATTCTGTGCATAATTAGTATCGCCCGAACCAATGCAGGGAGAGTTTAAAAGTAATCTGAAGTCAACACTATCGGCTGATACAAAAGCGGGGTCAAGATCAATATTGTTTCCCAAGTCATCGGCCTCAGCACCAAGCAACCAGTTTTCACTTCCTCCGGAATACTGGATATTAGAATACCGAAAACCGGGCTTACTGAAAAATCCTTCAACACTGCTCATCATGATGCAATTAACTAAAATAGGGTTACCGTTATAAACATAAATGCCATTCCCCTGATTTTCAGCAAATGTGCTGTTAATGATTTCGGAATAACCGTAACGGCTATAAACAGCTCTGCCATAATTGTGATAGAATTGACAATTGGCAACAGTTATATCACTTTCAAGATAGAGTGCATTCTGATTCGCACCTTTAAAAACAAATCCATCAATACGGATATTATTTACACCTGTTATTTTTATAAGATTCAGGGTATTTTCGGTCTGATTCGAAAGCTTAACATCATTATCAGAAATATCTCCTGAAATGACAGACCGGTGAGAAAACAGATCCCTGTTTTTTATTGTTAACTCGTCAATTGCCATTTCATCGCCTTTAAAACCGCCATACAGCAAAACTTCAACTTTGAAATTGAACGAACTATCGCGCGAGACGGGGTGGGGTTTATACACCCCTTGAGCAACATAAATTGGGGTATATCTGCCGGCTGAATTAAGCGCATCGTTTAAATCATTATATGCATTTGCCCAGGAAGTACCATTGTCAAGACCGGTTGCAGTCGCACTTACATAAATCGGTGAGGGCATAGCAATCCCTGCATCCTGATAATAACCGATATTACTGCCATACACAGGAAGCCCTGCGCCTATTGCTTCAGAATTTTCGAATAAACTGTAAAGGCCAGTTTGCGGATTGACAAACATCGGGTCAACATCAATATTCCCTAAACTGTCATATCCGGCAACAGAATTAAAATTACCACTTTCCCCATTACCTCTGATAAGGCAATTAAAGTAAGCAGATTTTACAGAAGAACCGTCACTATAGCATTGATCCGGATAGTTATCGGCACAAATGGTATTATAGATTTTTGCCTGAACATTCCAGTCGCTAAAAATACCTGCGCCGTCATAAAATGATGTTCCAATGGTATTGTTTGCAATCGTTGCATTAAAAATCTTAACACCGTTAGTTTCAATAAAAATGCCCGCGCCATCACGACCGGATTGATTTCCGAACACCAAAATATTGCTTAATGTAATGGCTGAACCGTTTGCAAAAATGCCTGCGCCTTCATAACAATAATTAGAGTCAACAATAGTATTGCGTATGCTGATATCTGAGGAAGCGCTGATAAAAATTCCGCCGCCCTTTCCGGTCTCGGCTGTACTGGTAGTGCCGTTTGCGCCTTTCAGACGAAACCCGTCAATTATTACTTGCGTTTTACCCTGGATATATAAAACATGATAACTATTGTCGCTTCTATTGGTGAATCCGGCATCATTACCGCTATTATCGGCAGAAAGCACCGTTTCGTTCAGATTAAAATCTCGCGCTGCAAGATTAAAAAAACGAACATCCTCGGTACCATCAAATCCGCCCAATAGAACAGTTCCTGAAACCGGGGCGAAATAAGTGGTGTTGGTTCCGGCAGGATGGCGGTATATTCCTTTTTTAACAAAAATTGTATCTCCGGATACTGAATTTAATATTGCAGTATTTAGGGCATTGTAACCCTTTCCCCAGGAAGATCCATCGCTATTATCGCCATCTAAAGCAACAAATATTCTTTTTGCCATTAACGATGAGTTTATTACAGCCGGGATTAAAAGGAATAAAAATAGTTTTCTCATAGGATTTGTTTTTAAATTTTTGAGTTTATACGGTCAATAGAAAGAAATAGTTACACAGCATAGTTGAATTAACATAAAATTAATATATCAGAGGTTTTATCGTCTAAACCCCTTTATTAATAAGTAATTCTACTCTAAGTAAAAAATAGTTTCTATTACCTGACGATTAAGAAAAAATACTTTCTATGCTCCTTATCAATCATCTGTAGTTTTTTTACACCGGATTATTTATCTCCCAGCCGAAAGAGTTAATCCCGTCTGATATTATTTGGAATTTCAATTTAGTCCTGATGCCATTTGTATAATGCTTTGCTCGCTGCCCGCGTGTCGCTGAAGCTTTAGCGGAGGCACAAGCTATGAAATGGCGAAAGCGAAGCCGATATAACAAATGTTTAGTCCATTTACAGGGGACTATTACATTTGTACAACAAGAAACTCGTTACAAGTAGTAAGAGGATAGCCGTAAAGAGCGCTTTATCCCGGGGGTCAGAACTGTAAAGTTCTTATTTTGGCTGCCATTTCGCGGATATGCTTCGGTGTTGTGCCGCAGCATCCCCCGATAATTGATGCACCGGCATCAATTAGCGAAGGAATTAATGCAGCCATATGTTGTGGCGTATGAGGGAATATGGTTTTACCATCACTGTAAACCGGCAGACCGGCATTGGCATGCACCAGAACAGGGATGGTGGTATTCACGGTACGGATTTCTTTCACAATCTCGATCATCCCTTCAATGCCATTACCACAGTTAGCTCCGATAATATCCACTCCTGCCTCTATCATTGCTTTGGCCATAGCGGCAGGTGTTATGCCCATCATGGTGTGGTATCCGCCGCCGGCTGTTTTGTCAAACGTAAATGTACAAATCACTTCGCATTGGGTATGCTCTTTTGCTGCCTTAACTCCTGCAAGGGTTTCATCAATATCACTCATGGTTTCGAAAATTATGGCATCTACACCGCCTTGTTCCAGTGCCATGCACTGTACTTTGTAACATTCATACAAGTCGTTTTCCGTTACTTCACCAGTGATCAGCATTTTTCCGGTGGGTCCAACCGAGCCCATCACCAGCTTTGTGCCTGCTGCCTTGCGTGAAATAGCTGCTCCTGCATAGTTCAATTCTCCCTGCTGCTGACTTAATCCATAGCCGGCCAGTTTATAGTTGTTGGCTCCAAAGGTATTCGTTTCAATGATGTCTGAGCCGGCATCAATATAGCTGTGCGCTATATCATACACTGCATCCGGATGTGTGATGTTCCATAACTCCGGACATTCACCTGGCTGCAGTCCTTTGCCATGAAGCATTGTACCCCATGCGCCATCGGATATCAATATACGCTGCTTTTTTATTCTATCATTTATCTTTCTCATTTTTGCAATTATAAATTAATTATCTGATGCCTGTTGAATCATTGCTAAACCGGATAAAAACATACAGGTTAAAAGCAGCAATGGGCATCGGTTATTAAATATTCCTCAGGCCACAAGTTTATTGAGCATTTCCACAGCGCCCTGCGGATCGGGGGAATAATAATCTGCGCCAATTTTTTGGCAAAACTCCTTTGTTACCGGAGCGCCGCCGATAATGATTTTCTGATCAGGAAAAACCTCGCGGATGCCTTTTACTGTTTTCTCCATATTAACCATGGTCGTTGTCAGCAAGGCCGACATACCGAGAATACAGCCGCTATGCTGCTTTATGGCTTCAATGAATTGTGCAGTTTTCACATCCGTGCCCAAATTGATTACTTCCCATCCATTGCCTTCAACCATCATGGCTACTATATTTTTGCCAATATCATGCAGGTCGCCGGCCACTGTACCAATCACAAAAGTACCCTTCCGTTTGATACTGCCGTTCGAAAAATGGGGCTTCAGATGAACAGTAGCGGCGCTGAAGGCCTTGGCCGACATCAATACCTGAGGAACAAATACTTTATTTTCTCTGAATTTAACACCGATCTTCTCCATGCCAACGACCAGTGCTTTTTTAAGGATATCATCCGGGGACAAACCGGTATTAAGCGCCTGCTTTGTCAACTCGTCTGCTCCGTCCATATCTTTCATGTCCGGAGGGTAGGGTGATAGTTTATTGATCTTGCCAAATTCAATGCAATGAGCAATTTTATTTAGTATATCTTCCATAACCAGCTGTTTTAATTATATTGTTTTTTCACCGTTAAATTTTCGTAAAGCATTAATCATGGCGACCAGGTTCTCTACCGGTGTATTCGCCTGTATATTGTGCACTGTATTGAATACAAATCCGCCGCCAGGTGTAAAAATTTCACATTCTCTCAAAACCTGATCTTCAACTTCAGCCGGTGTGCCAAAGGGCAAAATCTTTTGTGTATCTACGCCACCGCCCCAGAAAACCAGCCGGTCGCCGTATTTCTCTTTTAATTTAACCGGATTCATGCCGGTTGCATTGATCTGTACCGGATTGATGATATCAAACCCGGCATCTATGAACAATTCCATGAACGGCTCAACAGCGCCGCATGAGTGTTTAAATGTGCTCCATCTCGTGTTTTTATGAATCCAGTTATTGATTTTCCGGTAATAAGGAGCATACAGTTCATTAAATGTTTCAGGAGAACAAAACGTTGAGTCCTGTGTACCGAAATCTGTTCCGCAAATAAAAATGGCTTGGGCTAGATCACCGGCTATTTCTTTATATCTGGTGAGATTGTGAATTGCAATTTCTGTCTGCTTTTCAAAAATAGCATGTACATAATCGGTACGCATAACAGTAGACATATACCATTCGGCCACATCACGGATGCCTTTGGGATGCTTAAGATTCATGGCCGGCACCAGAGCGATATCGCCCAGCCCTGTTCCCCCGAAGTTAACAATCACTC
>CAZRNJ010000100.1:0-8468 GCA_964601385.1 uncultured Bacteroidales bacterium
GGTTTACGGTGCTGAACGAACTGAAATAGTCGTCAAATTGTGCTTCCAGCCGGCTGTAGTCAGTAACATTCATAATGCAGGTCTGTCTCGAAGTGTTTTTTTTAAACAACCCAGCTTAAATACCGGGAAAAGCCATAACCACGGATGGGCGCCCGAAAGAAGGGTTATAATTACCGGTTCGGTTTTAACCGCCAGCACGGCCACCGGTCGCGCTATAAATCGAAAAAAGCCGAAGTACCATCTCAGCAGTGTTACTTCATTTTTCAGTGCAGGATATTTGATAGTAAGCATTGCGAGATTTTGCACCGCCTGTGCTGATTTGGATAAAAAGACGGCTGCCGGTTCAAGCTGGTTATGTATAACCGGGTTGTTGATGTGAATTACCGGCACGCCCAGTTGTTTTATCTGTAAACCGAATACAGTGTCTTCGTGTCCATAGCCGGTAATAGATTCATCAAAAGGATATTTTATCAGGATTCCTTTTTCAATCATGAAATTGGAAGTCATGAACGACCGGTATGGTTTTATTTGTCTTATAGTTGCTGGCTTTGATTCGTTTTTTTTACCATACAGCCAATGTAAAATCCGGTCGGCTTTGGGTTGCTGTTCCGGATAAATTCTTCCTCCGCAAATCACACCCTGTCGGGTTTTGCTGTACGCAAGATACGTTGAAATGTAATGGTTTGTTACAGGCATTCCGTCACAATCAAGGAACAATAGCCAGTTATACGATGCCTCACGGGTAAGCCGGTTACGAATTGCTGCTCTGCCTGTATTTTTTTCGTTGACTATAAATTTTACTGCCGGGAAGCTTCTGATCTCTTTATGCAGTTGTATGATTTCCTGATCCGATCCGTCATCCATAACAATTATTTCGAAGGGGATGCAGGCATCTGTGCATTGTTGATTCAGCAATGATACGAGCATTCGAACATCATAGTTATATACCGGAATAAGTATTGAGAGCATGGCTCGGTACAATTAAATGAAATAAAAAAAGCAAAGAACCGGAATTCTTTGCTTTTACTGTGGTTTTATTGTGAAATTAATTCGCTATATAAATCCATATTTCCATTTCGGCCTGACTGCGGATGGCTTTCATCTCATTAACCGCGCTCCGGAAATCAGGGAACGATGCAATGGATACAAGGTTAAAACCATTGTTTGCCTGTACAATTTTGGAGTCCTTATACCCTTTGCCTATCATGTCTTGGAGATACCTTTCGGCGAAAGACGGGGTTTTAAAACTGCCTGAAATAATAAAATACTTATTATTGTTCTGGTCGGCAGGCGCTGTTTCTCCTTGTCCCAGTGAGTCAAGTTTGGTTTGTTCTAACTGTGACAGATAGATTGAATCAGCAATCCGGATACTATCCATTTGCGCCAGATAGGCAGCCATCGTGTCTACTTCTTGCTTCTTTTGAAAGCGCTTCTTGATAAATTTGCATCCCGAGAGATAACCAATGCCTGCCAGCAGGGTTAACAGTAGTATTATCTTTTTCATACGTGGATAATTTTTTGTTTATTTTTATTAAAATCCTCTGCTAATATACAAACAAAATGAATACATTCAATAAAATAGCCCTGTTTTTTTATTGTCAAAAGTAATTTTTGTTCCTTTGGTTTTATGTCGTGTCTTTTAAAACGCTTGTCAATGCTGATTTCCGGATGAATTTTACAATCAGGATTCAGGCGCTTTTTTTTTTATATACAGTTTACTAACAATAATAATTTCTCAATCATAAGGTAATACTGAAGATAAACCGGTGTTGATTTTTAAAAGTAATTAGCTGATATGGGCAATATGGAGTATTTAAAATGATAAACATAAATACCGGCAATGGTTTTAAGCGTTTTGACAAATAATGGTAAACATTTGTATGCAAATTTGGGCGTTTGGTTTGTTAGTTTTTTACTTTTAAAAAACATTTGTTATTCAAAAAATCAACACTTTATTCAGGCCGGCATTTAAAGATGCCTATCGTGATTATATGTATCTGAAAGAGCGTAACTATAAGTCCGGTCATGTTTTTTACTGGTTGTCAATCATTATAAATTAACTCGTATCGAGCGGATGATGCTTTATGGCAGCAGCGCACGCTCTGTTGTGTTGCTCTCCCGGGCCGCAAGACGCATTGAGCCGGTTAAAGGGGATGCTTTATTTATTGATGAAAGTAATAATTCTTACGCT
Source organism: uncultured Bacteroidales bacterium (assembly GCA_964601385.1). Taxonomy (GTDB): domain Bacteria; phylum Bacteroidota; class Bacteroidia; order Bacteroidales; family JBBRXJ01; genus CAZRNJ01. The sequence continues at coordinate 2,192 of CAZRNJ010000100.1, forward strand.
GTCGTATTACCTTGCCGGAAAGCAGCTTTATCTTGCAAACGATGGTTGGCTTCGTGATTGTGGTTCAGCCGGAAGACCAATTACAGGAGGTAAAGTTATAGACAGGGCTGTGAAATTGCTGTTCAAATTTTTGCATGATGGGGGTTTAAACTATTTTATTTGGATAGACAAATCATATGGCTTAACATAACGGATTGCTGAATTATTCAAAGTGGGAGTACCTAATAGCAGGTATGAATTAGCCAAAGCAGTTGATAAAAAACTTATTAGTTATACATCCGGAATACTGGCTACTTCGGATAGTGAAATTCTGGATTGTGCAAATACTAAAATAACAGATATTGCCCACAGCATTCTGGTGAATCAGTTCCATCCGTTGTTTCCCGATATCCGTGAATTGGGATGTGCAAAACCTGTTAAAGATATTGCAAAAGCAGAATAGACCCGCTAATACCGATTGTACAAATGTTATAGTTAGCCACTGTAAATGGAATAATTCTAAATGGAATAACTTAATCAGATTTTGAGGCCTGGCTCAGTTGATGAATATGTGATTATTTGATTATTTTCGTTTCATAAATGACTTTGTTATGAAAAAGATTTTTCCATATTTATTTGCGTTTTTTTATTCTATATCTTTTGGACAGCAGGATAATGCTCGTTTTGTGAATCCCTTTATCGGTACCGGCGGCCATGGCCATACATTCCCTGGTGCCTGCACGCCCTTCGGAATGGTGCAACTTAGCCCTGATACGGATGTTGAGGGATGGGACAGGGTAGGGGGATATCATTTTACCGATACCACTATTATGGGTTTCAGTCATACCCATCTTAGTGGCACTGGTGTAGGCGATATGGGCGATATTCTGGTGATGGCTACCACAGGCCCGCTGATTCTTAAACGGGGGACTATGAAAAATCACTGGCCATCGTTTCGGTCACGGTTCTCTCACAACGAAGAGGCCGCCCGGCCCGGCTATTACTCGGTGATGTTAAAGGATTATAATATCAAAGCCGAGATGACAGCCACTGCCCATTGCGGATTTCATAAATATACTTTTCCGGCTACCGACAGCGCTCATATTATTGTTGATGTGTCAGCCGGAATCCCGCTTACGAAAGATCTTACGGCCTGGCTTTATCTGAAGGCCGAGAACGACTCCACACTCTCGGGATACCGGTTGTCGTTCGGGTGGGTGCCCCATCAGTATGTCTATTTCGTGATGGTGTTCTCGAAAAAATTTAAACGCATCCAGATGACCGGCAACACCGATTCGCCGGGATGGGGTGTTCGTGAAAGAGAAGGAAAATGGTTTATTGCATCTGTTGACTTTAAAACACGTGCTAATGAGCCGGTATATGTAAAAACAGGTATCTCGGCGGTGAGTATTGAGTCGGCCAGGAAAAACCTGATTAGTGAAATACCCCGGTGGGATTTCAACCGGACCGTAAACGAAAGTTATCAGGAGTGGAATAAAGAGCTGAACAAAATAAGTATCAGCGCTACGTTGAAAGAGAAAGAGATTTTTTATACCGGACTGTACCATACTATGATCGCGCCTAATAATATCGCCGACTTGGATGGATACTACCGGGGCGTTGATTCTCAAACCGCTCGTTCGGCCACCGGGAAATATTATTCCACCTTATCGCTGTGGGATACCTATCGTGCCGCACATCCTTTATATACACTGCTTCATCCGCAAACCGATGCGGCTATCGTTCACAGTATGATTATTCATCACCGCCGGCAGGGGTTTTTGCCGATATGGACGTTATGGGGCGCCGAGAATTACTGTATGATAGGCAACCATTCAATACCGGTGATCGTGGATGCTTATTTCAAAAACCTGTTGCCCGACTCTCTCGTGGCCGATGCTTACCGTGCTGTACGCGAAACCTCGGTAAACCCGCATCGCGGATCTGACTGGCTGGTGTACGAAAAGTACGGGTTTCATCCGGCCGATCTGTACGACCGCGAATCGGTATCTAAAACACTTGAGATATGTTATAACGACTGGTGTGTGGCACAGATGGCCCGTACATTGGGTTATACCGGTGATTATACTTATTTCATGAACCGCGCACGGTTTTACCGCAATCTGTATGATCCGTTAACCGGCTTTTTCAGGGCAAAAAATTCCGACAGCGTTTGGGCTGCAGGGTTTAATCCGTTGAACATCCGCGCAGTGATGGGATATACCGAGGCCAATGCATGGCAGTATCTCTGGTATGTGCCGCACGATATAGATGACCTGATTAAACTAATGGATGGGAAAAACAGTTTTGCTGCCCGGCTCGACACACTGTTCAGTATGTCATCGAGGGTGGACGGACATGTGTCGGATGTGACCGGCTTTATTGGACAATACGTGCATGGTAACGAACCCAGCCACCATATTGCTTATCTTTATAATTATGCAGGCCGGCCATGGAAAACGCAGGCCATGGTAGCACGCATACGAAACGAGATGTATAATAACACACCCGATGGTTACGCGGGTAATGAGGACTGTGGCCAGATGTCGGCATGGTATATTTTTTCGTCGCTTGGATTTTATCCGGTCAATCCGGCTAATGGAATATATGATATAGGTACACCTCTTTTTAAGAGCGCTGTATTACGGCTTGATAATGGAAAGACCTTTACTGTTAAAGCGTACGGAATTAGCAGCGAAAAGATTTATATCCGGTCGGCTACGCTCAACGGCAAACCGCTGTTGAACCCCGTGATAAGCCACAGCCAGATTGTTGCCGGCGGCGAACTGCTGTTTGTGATGAGCGATAAGCCGAATAAGAAATGGGGCGCCCACTGATGAGTGTGGGTTTATTTTATACGTCCAAACTATCTGTGCCCCATCCGTGACATCCGTGGGAAAAGAAAGTGTCCCACGGATATCACTGATTAAAACGGATAAGAAAAGCTCCGTGCCCTATCCGTGTTATCTGTGGGAAAATTATTTTTTAGAAGTTAGAAAGTGTTTACCCTCGCCAATCCACGTATTAACCGCAAAACACACAGAGAAAAAGCAAAATACGTAAATCAGTAAAAATAAGCGAACCATTCTTTGCGAAAACGTTGCTGGCTTTGCGTGAACCTTTACTTTTGATACAACATCCCCACAGACAGCACTTTGAATTTGTCTTAACAGAATGGTAATGCTGGATTAAAAAATATTTTCTACTTTTATCAGAACATTTAAAAACAAAACCATGAAAAAGATAGTGAGAATAGCCGCATTAGTTTTAATCACCCTTTTAGCACTGATAATTATTATTCCTTTTGCCTTTAAAGGTAAACTGCTCCGTATAGCCGAAGAGCAGATGAACAATAATCTTAATGCCAAAGTAGAGATAGGCAACTTACGTTTATCACTTATCAGGGGTTTTCCCGATTTGTTTGTGGCGCTGGATAACCTTACCATTACCGGCATCAATGAATTCAGTGGCGATACGTTGGTGAGTTTTAAATCTTTTTCGGCAAAAGTTGATTTGATGAGTGCTATAAAGATGACAGATATAAATGTAAAATCAATACTGATGATCAGCCCTGTGATAAACGGCATCATAACCAAAGAGGGCAAGGCCAATTGGGATATTATGAAACCATCGGCCGATACATCGGCAGTTGCAGAAACAGATACTGCTGCCGGGCCAATGAAGTTCTCGGTGAAACTGAAAAAATTTGAGATACAACATGCTGATATAACCTATGACGACAGGCAGGGTGCAATGTTTTCGAGCATCAAAAATCTGAACTTTAAACTTAAAGGTAATCTTACACAGGACGTTACCGAACTTGACATTAACAGCACTATTGATAAAGTGAGTTTTAGCATGGGCGGCATACGTTACCTCAATAATGCAAGGTTCACGTTTGTGGCCTCTGTTGCTGCCGATATGGCAAAAGCAATATATGCAATGAAAGAAAACGAGATGTCGCTGAATGATCTGACTGTATCACTCAACGGTAATGTTCAGATGCCGGCTGACGGGCGCATCATTACCGACCTGACGTATAAAACAAAAAAGACAGATTTTAAAACCATCCTTTCCATGGTACCTGCAGTATATATGAATGATTTTAAGGAGGTGCAGACAGCAGGCACTTTTTCGCTCGACGGCATAGTTAAAGGAACATACAAAGACAGCATTATGCCATCGGTTGATCTTAACCTGATTGTAAATAATGCTATGTTCAGCTATCCCGGTATGCCCCGGAAAGCCGAAAATATTGCTGTCATCCTCAAGATACATTACGACGGACTTATCCCTGACAGCACGACGGTGAATCTGGAGAAATTTCATGTCGAGATGGCGAATAATCCCTTCGACGCTATGCTGATGGTTAAAACACCCATGAGCGATATGCAGATAAGCAGCGAGATTAAGGGCACGCTCGATCTGGCAAGTATCACTCAGATTATCCCGCTCGACAGCACCGAATTGTCGGGTATATTAACTGCCGATATTAGTATGATGGGGCGTATGTCATCTATTGAAAAGCAACAGTACGAAGATTTTAATGCGCAGGGAACAATGAATCTGAAAGGATTCAGGTATTCAAGTCCTGACCTGCCGCAGCAAATGATTATTAACGAAGCAGCTTTGTCGTTTACTCCCAGGTTTGTTGAGTTGTTAAATTTTGACGCAGTGATAGGCAAAAGTGATATACAGCTAAAAGGCAAACTCGAAAATTTTATTCCGTATGCATTCAGCAACGACACCATTGCCGGTACATTGGTTTTCACCTCGTCGGTACTTGATATTAATGAATTGATGGGGACAGGGGAAACCACAGAGCAACCGGCTCAAACGGCGCAGCCATCGGCCGATACGGCATCACTCACCACCATTGAGGTGCCCGGGAATATTGACTTTACACTTACGTCAACCATAGGGAAAATAGTGTATGATAAGCTGGACATCACAAATGTGTCGGGTATGCTTATTGTGAGGGACAGCAAAGTAGAAATGAAGAATGTGAATATGAATATGCTTCAGGGTTCACTGGTGATGAATGGTGAATATAACACACAGGACATGAAAAAGCCGTCAACAGGAATGAATCTTCAGATAAGTAATTTTGATATCCCTTCGTCATTCACTGCGTTTAATACGGTAAAACAAATGGCGCCGATTGCCGAAAAATGTACCGGTAAATATTCGATGAATTTTGATTTCACTACACAGCTCGACGGGCATTTGCAGCCCGTGATGAATTCGTTTATGGGCCAGGGACAGATGATGTCAAAAAGCGTGCAGGTAAACAATGCGACCATGTTCACTAAACTCGGTGAATTGCTGAAAGATGATAAATATAAAACCATTACGCTCTCGGATTTGAATATAAAATTCAAAATCGAGAACGGCCGCATCTATCTTGATCCTTTCGATACGCGCATCGGCAGCTCAAAGGCAACGATTTCTGGCGATCAGGGGCTCGATCAGACCATGAATTTTATTGTTAACACATCAGTGCCACACAGCGCATTGGGCTCACAGGCCAATGCTGCCCTTAAAAACCTGTTATCAGGTGCAGCTGCTAAAGGAATCAATGTTGATGCCGGCAGCGAATTGAATGTTGATGCTTTAGTGGGTGGCACTACTGCCGATCCTAAGATCACGCTCCAATTGCGCAATGCTTCGGCTGTAACTCAAAGCGTAAAGCAGCAGGTACAACAAAAAGTACAGCAGCAGGTGACTAAAGTGGTTGATGACTCAAAAGCCAAAGCTCGTGCCGAAGCAGACAGGATTTTACGGGAAGCCGAAGCGCAGGCAGCGCAGATACGGTCATCGGCTAAAACAGCATCCGACGCAGTGCGCAGCGAGGGCTATGCCAATGCCGACAAGTTGGTACGCGAAGCGAAAAATCCTGTTGCGAAGAAAGCAGCCGAGGTAGCTGCAAAAAAGATGAAAGACGAGGCAGACAAAAAAGCTAACGCTATCGTCAGCGAGGGTGACCAGAAATCGAATGCTCTGCTGCAGCAGGCCAGAGATCAGGCCAATAAGTTGACGCAATAGAGAACCCCGTTTGCTTATTTGATTAGTACGGTTTTGAAAACTGTATTGCCGGCAATGTCGATTTTGCAAAGGTAATAGCCGGGCGCCAGCATACTTATATCAATTGCATTGTTATGAGAGGTTGTCGGCAGAGGTATAGTGGTGCCGGATAAATCAAACAGGGTAACTGTGGTAATGGAATTATTCCCTGAAACAATAAACCCGGATTTTTCAGTAAGACACAAAAGTTAACATTAATATGGTGATTAGGATG
>CAZRNJ010000101.1:0-8438 GCA_964601385.1 uncultured Bacteroidales bacterium
AAAAATGTCTATTACGCCTATTTTTCTTAATCGCTATGCAATAGAAAATTTTCTATTGCATAATTTAGGTTTATGAAATTAATTGCTATATTCAACCGGGATTTTGCAGTTGAAAAACTGCAAACAGTTCAAACGATTTTACCGATTGAAAGATTATTTTTCAAGAGCATTTTTCAGTTGAATTTGTAATAATAAAAAGCAGATAAATCTTTCTATCCGGTTAATCTTAACGAGTTTATTGTTTAATAATCATCCTGGTATCCGATATGATCCCTTCATGGATGGTGATTAGCAATACACATGGAGGAATATTTTGAAGATCTATTGTAATTGTATTTTCTGTAGTTTTTATTATTCTGATTATCTTTCCAAGTATATTCTTCAATTCAATAGTCCTTGGAGCATCAGCGCTGAAATTTATAGTTACGTAATTATTTGCCGGATTAGGAAATAAAGCAACGGCTAATGAATTATTTATTTCATCAATTCTGGAATCTCTCAGCCGGTTATCTTCCAGATTGGATATGGCCTGACTGAATGGCCCGCTGTTGGCTTTGTGAAGTGCAGTAGGAGTGCATATTCCAGGTTTCTTTACCGCTATCCTGTAGTACAGAGAACCAACCGAATTAACATCATTCCATTCAGTACCAATCAAGGATGATATTGAATCAACCACGGTGAGATTATTCGGATTTGTGCCTCTGTATATGTAGTACCATACCGGATTAAATGCGCCGCTTTCATCTTTATACTCTGTCCAGTCGAGAACAACTTCGTCTGGCAGTAAACCTTTTGAAGCGCCAAGGTGGATGGTCTGGTGATAAGGACTGTAATCTGATTCTGATCCGCAGGTATCAATAACCGAAATAGCATACCGCTCGGCCTTAACGTCAGGGAAGGAGTTCAGGTCTTCGAAAACACTAATATCACTAAATGGCACGTTGCCAATGATTGAGTACTGATTTCCGATTAGTTTATAAATGTTATATGATTCGATGGCTTTACCTGATGTGCGTTCCCATACAACAAGGTTTTTCCCCGAATTGCTGTCATTGGTTACCATGCAAATCGTTTCGCCGGAATAAGGGTATATAACCGTGATGATTATTGAGTCGGGATAACTTTTGCAATTGCCGTCAGTGACAGTCAACAGATATTTGCCGCCCATTGTTACTGATAATGTGGAATCTGTATTGCCGGTTGTCCATTTGTATTTATAGTCGGCGCCGGCGTACCGGTTATTCACTATTGCCGTAAGTAAAATGTTGCTGCCGTTGCAAAATGTTGTGGAGCCGTTTTGTGTGATGCCTGCATCGGGACGTATGCGCACAACTATGTTTAAGGTAAGGGAGTCGGTGCATCCCATGTTTGTTGCAATTAATTGTACCGGATAAATACCGGGAAGCATAAAGTTATGACTAACATTTTTTGTGGTATAATCAATACTTCCGTTATTGCCGATATCCCACTGATAGATTGTTGCATTGTCAACGTTAGTTGAGGTATTGGTAAGTGATGTGAGACCGGGAAGACAGGCAGTATCAGCCGTAAATTGAACTCCGGGATTTTTGCAGGCCAGCCGTGATACGCCGCCTGTAGTGCCGGCCCAAACGATATTGTCATCATCAATAAAAACTGTTTTAACATCGTTATGCGTCAGTCCCTCAGCATCGGTATAGTTAATAAATACCGATCCATTGTATTTTGAAAGTCCCCATGCGGTAGCTATCCATGTGTTTCCGGTATGGTCAAATGCGATATCCTGTATCCAGTTATCGGCTAATCCGTTTGAAGTGGTATAACTGCTCCATGTTGTGCCGCTGAGTTTTGTTAATCCGTTATATGTGCCGAACCATTTTATATTCGATTCATCAACTGCAATAGTAAATACTCTGTTGTCGGCTAATCCGTTAGATGTATAATAGCGCGTCCATGTTGTTCCGTTAAATACTGTCACGCCGCTGTCCGTAGCAAACCACAGGTATCCTGCTGTGTCCATCGCTATATCATGAACAAAACTGTTTGATAATCCGCTGTCACTGGTATACCATTGCCATGTACTGCCATTAAATACCGATAATCCGCTGTCGGATGCGCACCAGATATTTCCGTTTCGGTCGCTGATTACAGATAATACTTCGTTGTTTAGCATTCCGCTGTCTTTGTTGTAATTGATCCATGTTGTATCATTCATCAGATACGTCAGGCCTTTTTCAGTGCCGAACCATTTATTGCCGGCTGTATCGGCAAAAACAGAATAGACAAAGTTGCTGGCCAGACCATCAGTTACTGTACCGATGAATGGCGTCCAATGCTTCCGGTCAAATTTGGACACACCTTCCTGGGTGGCAAACCACAGATTGTTGTTCTTGTCTTCAGTGATGGCTTGTATCCTGTTATCAATGATGCCTTCGCCTGTAATATAGCTGGTCCAGGTTGAACCATTATGTGATAATTTGGTTACTCCATTGTAATTGCCAAACCATTTATTTCCCTCTGCATCTATATTCACAACATTGATCAGATTACTGGCTAATCCGTCGGCTACTGTAAAATTTATCCATGTTGTATCGCCATCGAATTTTGATACGCCAAAGCTTGTGCCGAACCAAACGTTACTTTGCGCATCAACAGCAATAGATGTGATGCTGTTCGAAATCAAACCGCTGTCCTGTGTGTATGGCTTCCAGATGTATCCGTTAAAGATTGAAACGCCGCCTGTGGTGCCAATCCACACATTCCCTTTGGTGTCGTCAGTCGCAATGGCTGTTATCCGGTTATGGATCAGTCCGTTTGATGTTGTATAGTTTGTCCATGAAGTACCGTCAAAAACCGAAACACCGGCCAACGTCCCAGCCCATACGTTTCCCTGATAATCTACATCAATGGCCTCGACAAAATTATTTATCAGCCCGTTGGATGTAGTATACGTAGTCCATGTATTTTGTGCAGGATTAAATTTTGTGACTCCGTTGTATGTGGCAAACCATTTATTCCCGGACAAATCGAAGGCGATAGATTTGACAACATTGCCGGCAAGCCCGTCTGCAGTGGTGTATACCGTCCATTGGTTAAGGACATTCAGAACAGCAACACCTTCATCCGTGCCAATCCAGAGCTGGTTATAGAAATGATCTTTTTTAATGGTGTGTACCAGATTGCTCGGCAGTCCGTTTTGATTGTGGTATTTTCCAATCAATCCGCCACCGCTTTTAAACCATTTGTATAATCCGCCATTGGTTCCGGCCCAGAAATAGTCGCCGTCTTCCTCTGTGGCCAAAATCTGGTTTGGGTCGGTATAATTAAAAAAGGTTACCTGTGCTGTCGCTGTTTGAATCAACAGAAGCAATAGAGCGTATATCAGATGATGTCTTTTCATTTCGTTTATTTTTTGCAATATAAATATTTTAGCTGTGTTGATGAAATAAACTTAGTATTTGATAATCTTTGTTGTGATTTCTTTTCCTTCTGCCTGGATGGTAATCAGATAAATACCTTGTGGTAGAGTGGTAATATCGAGCATGCCGTATTCCTTTATTTTTGTATCCTGTAAAACCTGATTAGTTACAGTTGATATTTTTACATTCAGAGTTTTATTGTAATCACCCATATCAAAATAGAGGATGCCCGCAGTAGGGCTTGGATAAATGCGTATATCGGCATCGGCAAAAGTAAGCGTGATGCTGCCCACCGGTGTTACAGTTATCTGAACAGTGTCTGATGCGCTGCAATTATTCAGGTTGGAAACGGTTACATGATACAGGTATGTACCCACGCCGATAGCCCCATTGATGGTGAGATAATCGAGTGTTGATGAATCGTTCCAAAGGTAATTCGCTAATCCCAGTGGTGCATGCAATGTTACTGATTCATTGGTTTTGATGGATACGTCAGCGCCTAAACTGACTATGGGACTGGCACGCAGAATGACCTGCAGTGAGTCATACTCCTGCTGAGTAGATTTAACTACCGTAACACTGTATTTACCGGCTGTCAGCAATGTTCCAATCTGTGTTGTATTGCCGTTGCTCCACAGGTAGCTGTCGTAACCGGGACCGGCATCAACAATGGTTGGTTGTCCCGTACATCCAAATACGGTGTCGGATGCAAGATGGAAGGGAAGGAGAGTGGTTACCTGTACTGTGTCGGCATCAGAACATCCGTTAAAGGTTACAGTTACATGATATATGCCTGTGCTATCAACACTGCGTGTGGATAATGTCGAGCCATCGTCCCATAAATAGGTATCATAAATGGGTCCGGCATTCAGCAATGCTGATGTGCCGGCTAGAATAAATGTGTCTATACCCAGATTAACTCCTAATGGTGGCGGCTGCAACACTGTGTAGTTGCTGCTGAATATTGAATCAAGCATATCCATGATTGTTACTGAATATAATCCTGCAGGGATTCCGGTTAGGATTTGTGTTGTTTGTCCTGTACTCCAATTGAAACGGTACGGTGTAGTCCCTCCGGCAACTATCATTTGTATGGAGCCGTTGGCTGCTCCGTAGCAACTGACATGCGTGATGTTTGCTGCTGCAGTTAAAACAGTAACTATTGTGATGTCTATTGAATCCCTGTCTGTGCATCCGCCGCGTTCTACTTCAACCCAGTAGGTACCGGTATTGTTTACCTGCAGCGTAGAGTTGATGGATGAATCGGACCATAGATAATTATCAAATGCAGGTGTTGCATTTAGTAAAATATAAGTGAATGGAATAAAAGCTGTATCATTTCCAAGCCACACATCTACCTGTGCTGGTTCGACAATGGTAAAGGTATCAATGATTGTTGTATCGCGGATATCAGTGATAGTGACGATATACGATGCCGGTCCGAGATTGATGATATCTTCGGTAGTAGCGCCATTGCTCCAGTGGAAAGTGTATGGTTTTTCACCTCCGGTTACGGTCATCAGCACTGATCCGTCGCCCTGTCCGTAACAGGAAACATCGTTGATTAAAGGTGCAATAGATATCTTATCAAGTTTGATTACAGTCACTGCTTCTTCAAAATATTTCATCGGCTCAACATGGCCAACATGATCAACAGCGATGGAGAAAAATTTGTATGTCATATCAGCAGCGCCCTGGAACAGGATCATACTGTCGGGCAGATAGTCGCCGATATATCTGAACCGGCCGTTGTTTTCTGAGATATAGAGTTTGTAGTAGTTAACACCCGAACCCTTGGGTTCATCAAATCCATCAATGTCAACAGGAATCACAATTGAATCGTTGTTCCCCGGCAACAGATTAACGTAGCTCACAGGTTTGTCTTTATCAATCTTATTAAAGATCTGAGGTGTGATGATGGGCTGGTTGATATCAAATACGATAGTGGCCTTGGCATGAATAGTATCCCCGGATAATGAATTTAATAATGGTTTAACCGTGTAATTCACAAAACCCTCGCCACGACCAAAAGCATCATTGAGAGAAAGGAATCCGAGCAGCGGATCAGTAGGCGGGAGCCCTGTGCGCGCATCAATGGTCTGGAAATTCCAGAACGCTTCATTTTTACTGATGTCAATACCTGCAGTTACTTCAAGGTCGTATCCTAACGAGTCGTGCATATCCAGTGTATTGAAGTACGAAGCGGTATTGTAATTTACTTTGAAAACAAAGTTTGCAAATCCGAAATCTTTCACTCTGAAGGATAATGGATCGAGATTATTATCGAGTGTTTGCGTAATGCGTACCCGTTGAGCTGCAGTAGTGGCAAAGGTCGAATCGTTCTCAAACCGGATAGTGTAAGGCAGTATTTCGTAAATTGAGATATATCTTCCGGCGCCATAGCCCCTGGGTCCGATGATATCATTGGGGTCGCATGAACGGACAACCGGCGTACAGATAAACTGACCATTGCAGTTCACAGCCGGCGATCCCCCGCTTTGTGCTATTGAACAGCCCAGCAGGTCAACACCGGGGAAACTGTTGGGTGACTGATAATCACCTGAAGCCAGTGATGCGGTGCAGTTGCTGATATTGATCCCGCACGATGCAGCGCCCAGCAAGGCAACAGCAACGCCATGGCTGCCATTCAGCGATTCGGTGCTTTCAACAGCAAATGAGTTGAAACATCCTACTGACGCAGGATCGCAGTGCAATGTCCGGAACACATCGTTGCATATCGTTTGCCCGAGATCATCCATCCGGCCGCAGGGTATACCGTCCGATGGTAACTGTGATACAGGGTAATCGGGCAATGGCGTAACACTGATGGTTGTGTCGCCATTGAAACAAAGCATAATAGTATCGCCATGTAATTGTACACTGAAGGTGCCGGAATATAAGTCGTTGTAAGGACTAAACCGTGACAGGTCAAGGGCAAATTTATTTGAAGCAAAGCCGGTGATTCCCTGATGAGCAACGGCAACAGGCCAGCAGCGATTTTCGGCCGGATACCAGCCCGCCAGATAGTCGGGTTCGTTTTCATTGTTCAGTGATGCAAGGCGGATAATAAAGGGATTAATGGATGTGGCTGTAATATTGATCTGTCCGGTTACTTCTACCAGATCCCATCCCGGATTAGTGCCGGGCTTGCCGTTGGCATGATTGATTTCCCACAGGTAATCTTCGCCTGCGTCAAATGAAGTACGGACATATTTTTCAATGCCCGGACTGAATCCCGGATCATACGTGTATTGGCCGGTCTGTCCGCTTTCAAGGCCAAAGCCGCTGACGCACTCTGCGCAGTTCAGGTTAAACCCAATGGTGTCCGAAGGTGAAAGCAAACCGGTACGGAAATGGAAATTAAGCAAACTATCGCGCCATGCTGCCTTGTTTGCTGCAAGGTTCATAATCTGTATGTTCTGCTCTACCGTATAGTCCGTTGGATATTGATCCATGTGGCTCCGCACCCCTTCGGCCATCGTAAGCTGGTTACGGATGAAGCCCTCAGTGCTGTATCCATAAGCCCGCACACGAAGGGGGAATATAGCGCTGTTGCCAAAATCACGAAACATCAGTGTTACCGAATAGATCTCACCGGGCGCAATATTTTTCGCAATGGTTGGAATGTGTCTGAAATTGTCATAGTCAACATAATCATTCAGTGGTCCTAATGAGGTATCTCCGACAAGCGCGCTGCGTTTAAACACTTTATCGCTTGTAGACATGTTGAACAGCGAGGTGTAGGTCGGTACCGTATAATCCCCTTTGATATAAGGAATGTCAATATTCCCGATATTTTCGTAATAGAAGGTGAAGGTGGCTTTCCCGTTCAGCCGGATCATATTTGGCGCAACATAATTAAAGTCAATCAGGAATCCGGTACTCTCTTCAATTACTAATCCGTTAATTTTAGTGTATCGTGTAGTGTCGTTATTTACGGCCCGTATATGATAAGTACCTGTTGTGTCATTGCTGAAATCCCATTGAACATAAACCTGCATACTGTTCAGAAATTTTTTCATTACGGCCGAGTCAAGTACTGTACTGTCTTGTGCCAGAAGGTAAAATTTCGTGAATGGTTTGAAACCGGCACCATCAATACGGGTTGTGACAATTCCATTTCCAACAGTATCTTTTTCTATTGCCAGTATAGAAAACGGTAATGCACGGGCAAGAATCACGGCTTGCTGCAATCCATAATAATTCGTTGGTGTTTTTATCAGAATATAGTAGGTGCCGCTTTGGGTGGTCGGGATTAGTACGCGTTGGTTCACCTCGCCGGGTGAGTCAAAGAGAAAATCAAAATCATTAACTGATGGCACGCGTCCGTAGGCCACGTAAATTTCATTCGATCCATTGGCCTGGTTACCCGATAGCGTGATCAGCAGGTCAAGGTCGCTGCCAACAATTACCTTGTAGTATACCATATCGCCGATGTCGAGTCCGAAGGTATCGGGTTGGTTGAGGTATAACTGATTGACCGAAACAGACAGTGTGTCGTCACTCACCCTAATATTGTTATTGATATCCGATTCAACCACAGAATTGAGAAGGTTGGTGCGTCCAATGCCATAATAGGGACCCGGAATAACGCCTGGCATCTTGTTACTGATGATACGTGTAATCGAATCACCGGGTGCAATGTTTACAAATCCCTGATAGGTTTTCAGCAGTTTGTCCTGTGTGCTGTTATAGATTGTGTCAATGGAGAAATATGCCGCATCGCTCAGGTTTCCAATCGCCGGGTTTGCCCCGGTATTTTTAATGGTTAGGGATACATTGATGTTCTGTCCCAGATTAACAGAGCCGGGCATTACTACATTACTGACGATCAGATCTGACGGATCGGGGACAAGAATTTGTATGAAGGATACTTTGTCGTTATTGGTTTCATTGCTGTGCTCATAGACACGGTTGTAGCCATCAGTGCGGAAGATGATATAGTAGTAGCCCGAAAGGTATGGCGGAACATTGATGGTCACCGAATCGGTATAGGTTGCACCGGCATTCAGATTGCTGTTGCGGTTGTACACACCGGAC
>CAZRNJ010000102.1:0-8369 GCA_964601385.1 uncultured Bacteroidales bacterium
GGCCATTGCCACCAATCCGCACAGCGCTATGGCCTATTACAACATGGGGAATATTAAATATTACGAAAAAGATTATAAAGCCGCTGCAGCCATTTACAATAAAGCGCTCGAACTGTTTCCCGGATATCCTGATGCATATAATAATTTAGGCAGCGCTATTGGCTCGATGGGCGACTATAAAACAGCTATTGAAAAATACGACATGGCTATTAAGCTAAAATCAAATTATGCCGATGCATATATGAACCGTGGAACATTATACTACATGCAAGGCAATTACCAGCAGGCGCTGAATGATCTCGATTTGGCCATCAAATACAATCCCCTGTCGCCGGAGGCGCATTATAACCGGGGCTTATCCAAACTTTTCCTGAACCGAAAAAATGAGGCCTGTGCCGACTGGATGCAATCAAAGCGTCTGGGGATGGCGCGCGCCGACGAAGCACTGAAAGCGTATTGCGGGAAATAACCAGAGAATATTCTTTTATGAGCAAACACCACAAATCAACAAAACCCAAAAAACAACTACGTGATCCAAAAGGTCAGGTTTCACAAAAAACAACAAAACCGGTTAATGACTTTTTCGATACCGTTATCAGAAACAAAGCCATATTTCTTGTATTAGCGATTATACTATTTATCGGTATCTGGATATTTAAAGATTACCTGACATTTGAAAAGCTTTATATCTTCAAAGATATCGGAAGTGATACCTATAATGCATTCGTGCCATTCTATACTCATAATTCTGAATACTTCCGTACGGATGGTATTCCCATGTGGTCGTTCAACACAGGCATGGGACAAAACATATTTCCCGGTGGTTTAAATTCACCTTTCTATTTACTGCTTTGCCTTCCCTCTAAAGAAAATATAGGATATGTGATTGTATATGTCGAATTATTGAAACTATTACTGGGCGGAATGCTTTTCTTTTTTTATTTACGGACACTTCGTTTATCCCGTTATGTATCAATAATTGGCGGAGTGTTGTACGCTTTTACCGGCTTTATGATTGTTGGCGGCACCTGGTACGGTTATTCTATTAATGCAGTGAATATCGCTTTACTACTCCTTGGTTTCGAAAAACTTTTTTCAAAAAATAATTTCCTGATACTCCCTTTAGCAGTAATGTTTATAAGTTATTCGGCTTTTGAGTTATTTACTTATGGCTTATTCCTTTTTATCTATTCATTGGTACGTTATATGGATGAAAAAGAATGGGACCTGAAGCAATTTTCTATTCTCACCGGAAAAATGGCTGCGCTTGGCGCAATTGGTATTGCCATGAATGCGATGTTGTTTGTCAGCCCGCTTATTACCATGCTACTTAGCCCCCGTGTCAGTGGCGCTTCCGGGCATTTTCAATCGTTACAGAGTGTGCCGGTTTTTGCATTTGACAATTTTTCTACCCTGACTTACAGCGGCGGATTGCCATTGCATCATCTTAAAACCGCAATACTGAGAATGTTTTCGAGCGATCTGATGGGAACAGGAAAAGATTTCAGGGGCTGGTATAATTACCTTGAAGCACCAATGTTTTACAGCGGACTACTGACACTACTCATGGTTCCATCAGTATTTGCATATCTTGATAAAAAACATAAACGAATCTTTGGTTTATTTCTCTCCCTTTGGGTTATTATTATTCTTTTCCCGTATTTCCGCTATGCATATAATCTGTTTGCCGGCGATTACTACAAAGTAGGAATATCATTAATTGTTACCCTCGTACTCCTTTTCTACGGAATGAAATCGCTCGATTTATATCTCAAAGCCGAAAAAATAAATTTTGGTGTGATAGCCGCATCTTATGCCGGTTTAATGTTATTATTATTTTTACCATACTACGATGAAAAGATCCGGATTATTAATACCGATCTCCGAAACAAACTGGCATTATTTCTTTCAGCATACTTTATATGTATCTGGCTCCTTCGTTTTAATGCATTACGAAATGTTATTCAAGTTTTATTAATTCTTATTCTTATCATCGAGCTGGGATCCTTATCATGGATTTCAACCAACAAGCGTATGGTAATGACCAAAAATGAAACAAGACAAAAAACCGGATATAACGATTATTCGCAAGATGCAGTAGATTATATCAAAAGTATTGATTCAGGTTTCTACCGCATAAACAAAATGTTTTTTTCGGGTACTTCAATGCATACCAGTTTCAATGATGCTCAGATACAGGGATACTATGGAACCCCCAATTATGCTTCATTTAATCAATTGAATTATATTAATTTTTTAGCCCAATTGGGTGTCATCCGCGATACTGTTGAAACTGAAACCCGGTGGGCTATTGGACTCATAAACAGACCGCTGCTGCAGGTTTTTGCCAGTGTTAAATACAATATTTACAGGCAGCCACCCGGCGGTTTTTATAATTTTGGTTATGATACGATTGCCCGGTTTGGCGATGTAACGGTACAAAAAAGCAATTTTTTTCTTCCGCTCGGATTCACATATAATACGGTTGTCCCTTACAACGTATTTGAAAAGATGTCTATGCCGGCACGTGAAATCCTACTGTTGAATGCATTTGTTGCTGATAAAAAAGATTCATCTGCGTATAATATGCTTAAAACTATTCAATCCTCGGATACGTCTGTTAATTATACGTTTGACGATTTACGTACCGATGTTAATGCGAGACGAAAAGACACATTAACCATAACCACTCATAAACAAAATATTATTAAAGGATCAATCTCACTTGATTCAACCAAATTGATGTTTTTTTCTATTCCTTTCGACAAGGGCTGGAAATGCCTTGTAAACGGGAAAGAACAAACGCTTAAAATGGTAAATATCGGTTTTACAGGACTGTTACTGGATAAAGGCAAGCACACCATTGAATTACGTTTCACGCCATCTTACCTGCGCGAATCTGTGATGATCTCCATCGGTGGTTTTATTATTTATGGCATATTAATATTCCTTTATTTACGCCGGATGAACAAACCGGAACCGGACAGAAACCTGCAAACCAATGATGTAACAAAAGCATAGCTGTATTAATTTATGGACAAATTACTCAAGCGGATAAAAGAAAAAAGTACAGATGGACTTTACCACGCCATCTTTCATTCAACCTTTGAGTTTGGGAAAGAAGAATTTGGAGATATTGAAAATACGATGCTCTTTTTTAATAAACTTAATGTTCCGGTCAATTCATCAATACTTGAGATTGGTTGTGCCATAGGAAGTTTTCTAAATAAAATATATCAACAAGGTTATCAAAACATTTCTGGTATTGACATTGTACCGGAAGGGATTGAATATGGAAAAAAAAAATATCCTCACCTTAACCTGTCATTATATGACGGAGAGCATCTCCCTGGCGGCCCCTATGATGTATGCGTATCATTCGATGTAATTGAACATATCCCGGATATCCGCGCGCATGTCTCTGCCGTATATAAAATTATCCGTCCCGGTGGACAGTATATACTTCATACTCCAAATAAATATATAAATAGTATTATTGAAACCATCCGCTGGAGGGGATTCTTCTGGCGTAAAATCCATCCATCCCTACAAACACGGCGGAGTTTGATTCGTATCCTCCGCCAGGCCGGATTTAATAAAATTGAATTTTACCGTATTTCCCCACTAAGCCGGTATAAAATGAAAGATTTTCGCGCTCCATTTCGATTCCTGCTCAGTTTAATTCCATGGACATCATTGCCATTTTGTTTGCAAACAAATTTCTACGTAGTAGCACATAAATAAAGAAAGAAAGGCCATTTTTGTCCATTGAAAAAATTAGGTATTTATAAAATATCTTGCTAATTTTGATAATTAATAATATACATACCTGTTTAAAAACCATTCATTATAATCCATTTAGATAAACTGCCATGAAAAACATCCAGCTCTTTGTTCCCACCTTTGATATTGACGAATGCCTGAAAGAGATTCGTGAATGCCTGGAAAAAGGGTGGACAGGCCTTGGTTATAAAACCATCGAGTTTGAAAATCAATGGAAAGAATACACCGGTTTGCCTCATGCGCATTATCTTAATTCAAATACCATTGGATTACAATTAGCAGTAAAGATTTTTAAAGAAGAAAATAAATGGTCGGATGGTGATGAAATTATATCAACACCGCTCACTTTTGTTTCTACCAATCACGCGATATTATACGAGGGCTTAAAGCCAGTCTTCGCTGATGTGGATGACAGCTTGTGTCTCGACCCTGATTCGGTGCTTCGCCGCATAACACCCAGAACACGTGCCGTAATGTATGTGGGAATGGGGGGAAATACCGGCAGATTAAATGATATAGCCGAAATCTGCCGAACAAAAAAAATAAAATTTATTCTGGATGCAGCCCACATGGCAGGTACACGTTTCAATGGAAAACACATAGGATATAATGCCGACTGTACAATATTCTCTTATCAGGCAGTTAAAAATCTGCCATCTGCCGATTCAGGTATGATCTGTTTTGCCGATGGTGAACTCGACAAAATCGTACGTATGTATAGTTGGCTGGGGATAAACAAAGACACCTATGCACGCACCACAGGAATGAACAAAGGCGAATATAAATGGTATTATGATGTGAGTTACGTCGGGCTTAAAGCGCACGGTAATTCAGTTATTGCATCGTTATGTATCGCTCAGCTAAAGCACCTCGACAGGGATAATGCGCGGCGGCGGGAGATCAGTGCGCTTTACGACAGCCGCTTTCAAAACAATCCTTCCATACGGTTAATCAGAATGGCTACCGGCTGTGAATCATCGCGCCACCTTTATCAGATCGCCGTTGATCAAATACTGCGCGATCCGTTAATCAGTTATCTGAATGAGAAAAATATTTTCCCGGGCGTACACTACCGTACAAACACCGATTATAAAATGTATAGCTATGCCAAAGGCACTTGCCCTAAGGCCGAAAAATATTCAACCGAAATTATTTCACTTCCGCTGCACATGAAACTGACCGATGACGAAGTTAATTATGTAGCCGATCAGGTAATTAAATATATGAGCAAAAACAACACAGGGGCATGAAGGTATTAATGATTGCACCAACTCCTTTCTTTTCCGACAGGGGATGCCATACCCAGATATATGAAGAGATCAGGGCATTGCAAAAATTGGGCTGCACAATTCGTATTGTAACCTATGGCCTTGGCCGCGATATCGGAAATATTGATATCCGTCGCACCATTAATTTTCCCTGGTATAAAAAAGTTTCTGCCGGTCCGTCGAAAACAAAAATTCTGTTGTTGCCTCTTCTGACAATGAAGGTTATTCAGCAGATTATTTTTTTTAAGCCGGTTATCATCCATGCTCATTTGCACGAAGGCGCATTAATTGCAAGATTTTGTAAATGGTTTTTTCCCCGTAAAAAGTATCTGTTTGATATGCAGGGATCATTAACCGGTGAAACGCTGCAACATGGATTTGTAAAAGAAAACAGTTTTTTTTACCGTTTTTTACTCTGGCTCGAAAAGCGTATAGCTAATTGGTTTTTTATTATTACTCCGTCCGATACCATGATAGCCGAACTGCAGGCATTTGGAGTGCCGGAACACCGGCGGCGTAATGTTCACGATGGCGTAGATACCGAAATATTCAGGCCTATGCCCTTCAATGAATCATTGGCATTATCACTTGGCATTGACCCTGTCCGTCCGCGTATTTTATATATGGGATTACTTGAGCAATATCAGGGCGTCGACCTGATGTTTGAAGCATTCGGATATGTTGCAAAAGCAAAACCCGAAACACAGTTTATCATTATCGGATTTCCGAATATTGATAAATATAAAATGCAATGTGACCGGTCAGGCATATTAAGTAATACTTTTTTCTTAGGAAAAATAGATTATACAAAATTGCCTGAGTATTTAACCCTCGCACCTATTGCTGTAGCGCCTAAGATATCACCCACCGAAGGCGATGGAAAAATTTATAATTATATGGCCATGGGTATGCTTACCGTTGCGTTTGATCGCAGTGTTTCGCGCGAAATTTTGGGTGATACCGGTGTTTTTGCCGACTTTGCGGATACGCGCAAACTAGCAGATAAATTAATCTGGGCAATTGATCATCCTCAGGAAACTGCCCGTTTGGGACAACTGGCTCGCGAACGTGCTGTTACTAATCTTTCATGGAATGCTGTTGGCCAACGTATTTATGAAGTATACAATAACCTTTAAAAAATGGAGCATAATTGCCCAATCTGTCAATCCGTTTGCCAACCATTAATTACTGATGGCAGAGATTTCTTTGTTCTTGAAGGAAATTCCCCCTCGTTTGATGTTATATATTGTATGATATGTCAGATCGCATTTACCCGTCCGCATCTTACCGATGCTGAATTAGCACCCTATTATCCGGATCATTTTGAGGCATTTGTGAAGAAAAAATCATTTACCGCTTTCTTGCAAACAGCAAAGTACAAAAGTGATATTAAAATGATCAGTAAAAGATTAAAAAATAAAAATGCATCATTATATGAAATTGGCGCCGGACGCGGTGAATTCCTCTCGATTGCAGCTAATGCGGGATTTGACGTTGCCGGCATTGAACCGGGAGTCAAAGGTATTGAAGCAGCAAAGCAATATTATGGCATTACGCTTGAGCAAGGTTTTGCAACCGATATAAAATATTCACGTAAATACGATATCATTGTGATGCGGCATGTTCTTGAACATATCAATGATTTTATGGACGTGTTAAAAAACATTGCACATTCCGGATTAAAAACCGGAGGTGTATTATTTATTAAAGTGCCGCGTTTCGATTCATGGGAGCGCCGCATCTTTAAACAATTCTGGCCTGGCCTTGATTTACCCCGGCACCGCAACCATTTTACCCGTCAGGGCATCATTCGTTTGCTCAGCAGTCATGGCCTTCATAGCATCGTAGTATATAACGAGGTGGTTCCCTATGACATCTTACGTTCACTGGAGTATTTTAGCAAACATGGAATGCCAGGTATAGCCAGGTTTATATGTCGTTTGATATTACGCCTTCCCGGCTTTTTATTAACGCTTACGTGTCAAGCAGCAGGATTGCTTTTTATAGCAGCCGGAGCCGGACGGATGATCGTAGTTGCAAAAAAATAAACGGAATGGAAGAATTTAATGTTCAGAAAAAATATACGGATACGGCATCCCGTTATGTTGTAATGAGCAACGTAAATATCTGTTAACGTTTAATTATGATGAGGTAATCAGGATTTTAGAAAGTAAAAAATTCGACCGCGTGGTTGATATCGGTTGCGGAAGCGGGGCGCTGATAAGAAAACTGGCGCCTGTATTTCCAGACATTGAATTCTTAGGTTTTGATTTTTGCCAGGAATTACTTGATATCGGAAAAAGCCAAACCCAATGCAGCAATATACAATTTAGGTATGCTGATTATTCCCTACTCAATCACACGGTACTATTTCTGTTACTGGGGCCAATGGAACATTATCATGTACATGATGCATTTGCCCAAGCCATTTATTCAATCTGGCAAAAGACACCTTCTGCAACGTTATTAATTACCTATCATAACCACAGTTTCTTTCTGCACAAGTGGTTCAGAAGGAAAGAAAAACGATACTGGACCAATACCGATTCAACACAGCTCTTTGTCCATGAAGGTGCACAAATGAAACGTCAGCGATATTTTCATTTTTTTATTTTCGCTTTTTTAGTTGCAGGACTTAAAATGAGCATAGGGCACAGTGTATTTCTTTTTATAGAGAAGATAATTGCACTATTACCCGATGCTCTGAATAAATACATATTCGTTAGTCTGTTACACGTATTTGAAAAACAGAAGCATGAATAAAAGAACAGTGGTATTATTTTATCCTTCACCCTGGGAAGGAGAGCATCGAGGCCGTATACCCTATGCCTTGTTATATCTGGAACGGATGATACGTGATATGCAACTGAATATAATATTAATTGATGAACAAGTAACCCGGGACTATATGTCAATACTTACGAATGTTAAAGACGATATTCTGCTAGCCGGAGTGAGCGCAATGACCGGTTATCAAATTATCGGCGGGATAAAATTTTCACAAGCAGTTAAACGTGTCAGTGATTGCCCCGTTGTATGGGGTGGATGGCACGCAACCCTCTTACCGGAGCAATTACTTGCAAAAGATTATGTTGATTATGTTGTTGTGGGACAGGGAGAAATTCCTTTTCAAAAGATGATTTCTGCCCTGCTGAACAATGAACCGGTAAGTGCCATTAAGGCCGTTGGATCAAAACAGAATGGGCAGTTTACCATTAATCCTCCCGACAAATTCATGGATATTAATAATTTTCCTCGCATCAACCTTTCATTAATTATTTAATTCAACAAATAAATGCAACTTAATTAGAGGAAAAT
>CAZRNJ010000103.1:0-8311 GCA_964601385.1 uncultured Bacteroidales bacterium
GCTATGAAGGCTAATTGCCTTCTGGCTCTTTAGAATTTATTCCGGACAACAGTGTAAAACAATAAAATAATAATCATAAATTATTTTAGAGCCGCCTTTTATGGGCGGCTTTTTGTTTTTACAAGAATCCAATGATTATCAATATGATAATAAAAAACTATCGTATTTTCTCATGCCTGATGCAACATTTGTGCTATATTTTTTCTGGAAATGCAACATTTGTTATAGGAATTGAGACGATAGTACAAGGATTTTTTTTGCGCCGGGGTTATTTTTGTATCAGTAATTCGTTCTTTATATCATACAAGTTGTTATCCAATAAATATGACCTGAACCTAAGCAAAAGGGGCTGTTCGACCTGACAGTCCCTTTTTTCTTTTTAAAACCTCCTGATTGTTAATAAAATGGGAGTTCTCATTAAATCCAAAATCGGATTTTAATTGCTTAATGTCTATATTTACGGCAACATTAAGATAAAAAAGTGTCTGCAAGCCGTTATGCACAGCGTGGTGTATCATCCTCGAAAGAAGATGTACATAAGGCCATAAAAAACCTTGACAGAGGGCTTTACCCGAATGCCTTTTGTAAAATACTGCCGGATATCCTGAGTGGCGACCCGGAATATTGCAACATTATGCATTCGGACGGCGCCGGAACCAAATCGGCCCTTGCCTATATGTACTGGAGAGAAACCAGGGATATAACAGTTTTTCAAGGAATTGCGCAAGATGCCATCATCATGAATATTGATGATTTATTTTGTGTTGGCGCCATGGATAAAATTTTGCTGTCATCACAGATCGGACGTAATACCAGTATAATTCCGGGAGATGTGATACTGGAAATCATCAGGGGTACCGATCATGTAATCAAAATGCTTGAGAAGCAAGGCATATCACTATATCTTACCGGTGGAGAAACAGCCGATGTGGGCGATCTGGTGCGTACAATAATTGTAGACGCATCGGTAACCTGCAGAATGAAACGCAGCGAGGTAATCGAAAACCATATACTTCCCGGTGATGTAATTGTAGGTTTTGCATCATCAGGACAAGCAACCTACGAAACCGAATACAACAGTGGTATTGGCAGTAACGGACTTACCTCGGCACGTCATGATGTGTTTGCTAATTATCTGGCCTCCACTTATCCCGAAACGTATGACGACCTGATACCGGATAAACTAGTATATACCGGAAGATATAAATTAACGCAACCCATTGAGGGCATGAATATTGATGCCGGCAAACTGATTTTATCACCAACCCGCACCTATGCTCCGGTTATTAAAACCATACTACAAAATTTTAAAAAAGAAATACATGGAATTATTCATTGTACCGGTGGTGGACAGCGCAAGGTAATGCGGTTTATCCAAAATATTCATGTAATTAAAGACAACCTGTTACCGCTCCCGCCTGTATTCCGTATTATACAAGAAGAAAGCCAGACCAACTGGAATGAGATGTATGAAGTATTCAATATGGGTCACCGGCTCGAAATTTATTGTCCAAAAGAAATAGCTGACGATTTGATTGCTGTTTCCCGCTCCTTTAATATTGATGCGCAGATTATCGGACATTGTCGTCCGGCCGAAAAAAATAAGCTGACTATCCGTAGTCCTTACGGAGAGTTTAAATATTAAGTAAATAATTTATCTTTGTGCCCTTATTTTTTTATTGCTAATAAAAGCAATGAGCAGTGAACTAATCATAAACAAGCTTGAGGGAATCAAGCTCAGATTTGAGGAGGTAGGCCAACAGATTACCGATCCATCCATAATTTCTGACATGCAGCGCTTTATTCGTTTAAACAAGGAATATAAAGAGCTTGAACCGGTTATTGAGGCCTATAACGAATACAAAAATTTATTGAGCAACAGCAAGCATGCCAAGGAGCTGCTATCGGAAGAAAAGGACGAGGATATGCGACAGATGGCGCGGGAAGAACTGAATATATCCGAAGCGCGGATTCCCATTCTCGAAGAAAAAATACGCACCCTGTTGCTGCCTAAAGATCCCGAAGATTCAAAAAATGCTATTATGGAGATTCGCGCCGGGACGGGAGGAGACGAGGCCAGTATCTTTGCCGGTGACCTGTTCAGGATGTATGCCAAGTATTGCGAAAACCGCAAATGGAAGGTAGAAGTGACCAGCGCCAGCGAAGGCACTGCAGGCGGCTTTAAAGAAATTATTATGAAAATAACCGGACAAGATGTTTACGGTATCCTGAAATATGAATCGGGTGTACACAGGGTGCAACGCGTGCCTCAAACCGAAACACAAGGTCGCGTGCACACTTCGGCAGCCACCGTGGCTGTACTGCCAGAAGCCGATGAAGTAGATGTTGTAATCAAACCGGATGAAATCCGTCTCGACACCTTCTGCTCATCAGGCCCGGGAGGACAATCGGTTAATACAACCTATTCGGCCGTTCGCTTAACACATATCCCTACGGGCATTGTGGTACAATGTCAGGATGAAAAATCGCAGATAAAAAACAAGGAAAAGGCCATGAATGAACTGCGCACCAGAATATATAACCTCGAATACCAGAAATATCTCGATTCAATTGCATCTAAACGCAAAACAATGGTTTCTACCGGCGACCGTTCGGCAAAAATACGCACATACAACTATCAACAGGGAAGAGTAACCGATCATCGCATCAATTTTACAGTATACAATCTCGGAAATACAATGAACGGAGATATTCAACCGTTTATAGACCAATTACAGATTGAAGAAAATGCTGAAAAAATGAAATTATCAGGACTTTAACTAAATTCGTCTTTATTCCAGTTTCTATTGATGTAAACAAAATCCCGTATAATTCGCTACCTTTGATGCGATGAATTACAATGAACTTTACGGTCAGATCAGATTAAAAAAATCTTTTTTATGTGTCGGCCTTGATACCGATTTCGAGCGGCTTCCGGCATGTATAAAAAAAGATATACTGCCCCAGTTTACATTTAACAAATCTATAATTGACGCAACCGCAAAAAGCGCTATCAGCTTTAAACTAAACACCGCTTTTTATGAATGCCGCGGGCATAACGGATGGAGAGAGTTGGAAATGACGGTTGAATACATCAAACAAACATATCCGGAAATATTTATTATTGCCGATGCAAAACGCGGAGATATCGGAAACACGTCAACCAAATATGCATCAGCATTTTTCAACCAGATGCCCTGCGATGCCATTACAGTTAATCCTTATATGGGCGCCGATTCGGTAATGCCTTTTCTTGAATTTAATGATAAATGGGTTATAATTCTCGGATTAACTTCGAACAGCGGAGCCGAAGATTTCCAGCTTGACACATTAAAAAATAATGATCAGAAACTCTTTCAACAGGTAATCAAACGCTCGGCCGGTTGGGGCTCACACGAAAGGATAATGTTTGTTGCCGGCGCCACGCGACCAGAAATGCTTATGAATATCCGGCAAATTATTCCCCTGCACTTTTTACTCATCCCCGGCATTGGCGCACAGGGAGGAGACCTTGAACAGGTGGCTGAATACGGACTTAACAATTACTGCGGGCTACTGGTCAATTCGTCACGCGATATCCTTTTTACCGACAGTTCGGCAGGATTCGCTGATGCTGCAGGACAAAAAGCCGAAATCATTGCGGCACAGATGAAAACCCTTCTTTCTGCCAAATCATTGTAATCACGAGTCTGAACATCCGGTATAAATTAAAGAATCAAACCTGCGTATCTGATCTTTCAAATCAGAATTATCCCATTTTTAATTATTTACGATTAAATAATTCTATTCCGGCATTTACATTTGCAGTCATATATAAGTTATGGACGAATTATTTTTACAATACATCTGGAAATACCAGAAATTTCGGGCCGGCGAACTGCAGCTCACAAACGGAACACCGGTTGAAGTACTCTCAACAGGAGAACAGAATTATGACTCCGGCCCTGACTTTTTTAATATCCGGATAAGGATAAACGGAACAATTTGGGCGGGAAATGCCGAAGTACATTTCCGGTCGTCGGACTGGCGCAAACATGGCCACCACCTTGATCATGCATTTGATAATGTTATTTTGCATCTGGTCCAGATCAATGATGAGGATACGAAAACCGCCCATGGCCAGATCCTGCCGGTTGCTGTTCTGGCGTATGACGATTCGTTGTATAAACAGTACAAACAGATGATTGAAACAAGAAAATTCATTCCCTGTCACGGAAAGCTCTCTTGCGTCAGCAATCTTATCCGCAGGCACTGGCTTGACCGGCTTACCGTTGAGCGACTGGAAAAACGCGCAGCGCAGTTCGAAATCCGTTTTCAAAAAAACCAAAACTGCTGGGACGAAACTTTTTACCAGTTCACGGCACGTGCTTTCGGATGCAATATTAATGCCGGGCCCTTTGAATTGCTGGCCGGCTCCATACCCATTAAGTATTTCTCAAAACAACACGACAGCCGGCTGCAAATTGAAGCCATGCTGTTCGGCCAGGCAGGATTGCTTGTTAACCACACAAATCCCGATAACTATCAGCGTGCACTGTTAAATGAATACACATTCCTACGGAATAAATATAAACTTACACCGATACCGGGACACCTTTGGAAGAATCTTCGGCTCCGGCCGGCCAATTTCCCGGCAGTACGTATTGCGCAGTTTGCATCACTCATTTACAACTGCCGCAACCTTTTCTCCGAAGTACTCGAATGTCACACGATGGATGATATTTATTCACTGCTCGCGGTAACAGCCAGCGAATACTGGGATACTCATTACGGATTTGGTAAACCATCACATCGCATAATTAAAAAACTCAGCCACACAACTATTGACCTTATCACAATCAATACTATTGCTCCTTTTATGTTTTATTATGGCAATAAACGAAATATCCAAAAATATAAGAATCTGGCCCTTTGGTTACTCGAACATATTAAGCCCGAAAAAAATTCAATCATTACCCGTTGGAAATCAGCCGGCACCAATCCTGCCAATGCCGCAGAATCACAAGCGCTACTGCATCTCACCTCAGAATACTGTAAGTCAAGACGTTGCCTGACTTGTGAATTTGGCTGCTTGGTACTTAATTCAAGTTATTGATTTATAGCCATTTAATTAATTCCGGAAAAAAATGACATATAATCGATTCGAATATGGAAAAAATCAATAAATTTGCCTCTTTTTTAATGGTTTAAATATTTAGCGACACAGTTATGCAGGTTACAAAAGAAGCAAGAAAGAAAATCTTCGAGAAGTATGGTAAAAAGAATGCCGACACGGGATCACCCGAGGGCCAGATTGCTTTGTTTACAGAGCGTATTAATCATCTAACCGAACATTTAAAAGAAAACAAAAAAGATCACAGTACCCAGCGTTCCCTTTTAATGATGGTTGGTCAGCGCCGACGGTTACTCGATTACCTTAAACGCACAGATATTGAGCGTTACAGAAAGATCATCGAATCACTTGAAATCAGAAAGTAACCGACGAGAGGCAATGCACAATTGCCTTTTTTTTTAGATACCCTTAACACCCAGAAACATGTTGAACATTGTTGAAAAGAAAATTGAATTAAGAGACGGCCGTACCATTACGCTTGAAACGGGCCGATTGGCCAAGCAGGCCGATGGTTCGGTTGTTGTAACTATGGGAAAAACCATGTTGCTTGCAGCCGTTGTAGCTGCCAAGGAAGCCGTTGAAGGCACCGACTTTATGCCCTTATCCGTTGAATACAAAGAAAAATTTGCTTCATCGGGACGCATACCCGGTGGTTTTCTCAAACGCGAAACCCGCCCGTCAGACAGCGAAATACTGGTTTCACGACTTGTTGACAGAGCATTACGGCCTCTATTTCCCGATGATTACCATGCCGAGACCTTTGTTACCATTAATCTGATATCTGCCGACCGTGATATTATCCCCGACGGATTAGCCGGTCTTGCCGCTTCAGCCGCACTAACTATCTCCGATATCCCTTTTCACGGACCCATATCAGAGGTTCGGGTAGGACGAATCAATGGCGAATTTAAGATCAACCCGAATTTTTCCGAAATGGTCAATTCAGATATTGACATCATGGTTGGTGCAACCTATGACAATATCCTGATGATTGAAGGCGAGATGAGCGAAATATCTGAACAGGAAATGGTAGACGCTATTAATTTCGCTCATGCCGAAATTAAAACGCACTGTAAAGCACAGTTAGAGTTGGCTGCAATGCTTGGCAATAAGCCCAAGCGCGAATACAATCACGAAGTAAAGGATGAACAGTTACAAAAAGACATTTCAGATAAATTGTATGCCGAAGTATACAAAATTGCAAAAAACGTAACCAGCAAAAAGGAAAGAGCTAACGCATTCGACAAATTAAAAGAAGATTATCTGCTCTCCTTGCCGGAAGAAGAAAGAGATACCAAGAAACCTTTGGTTGACCGCTATTATCACGATGTAGAAAAAGAAGCCATGCGCAATATGATTCTTAACGAAAAGGTTCGTCTTGACGGTCGCGGGCTTACAGATATCAGGCCAATCTGGTGCCAGGTTGACTATCTGCCGGCGGTACACGGATCGGCTATTTTTACGCGTGGTGAAACACAATCACTCACCACAGTCACACTAGGTACTAAACTCGATGAGAAAATTGTTGATGAGGCATTAGTACAAGGAACCGAAAAATTCGTTTTACATTATAATTTTCCACCCTACTCTACCGGTGATGCACGGCCTGCACGCAGCATCAGCAGGCGTGAAATAGGACACGGAAACCTTGCCTACAGAGCGCTTAAACGGATGGTCCCCGACGGACCAGACAATCCCTATGCCGTACGTGTAGTTTCCGATATTCTTGAATCAAATGGTTCATCATCAATGGCAACTGTCTGCGCCGGTACTTTGGCATTAATGGATGCCGGAATTAAAATTAAAAAACCCGTTTCAGGCATTGCGATGGGGCTTATAACCGATAAACTGGCTCAAAAAGGCGACTTTAAGAATGGCAAATACGCTATTCTGTCCGATATTCTCGGCGATGAAGACCACCTTGGCGATATGGACTTCAAGGTTACCGGAACCAAAGACGGCATTACTGCGTGCCAGATGGACATTAAAGTAGAAGGGCTTACCACCGAAGTTATGCTCCATGCCCTTGAGCAAGCCAAACAAGGCCGTTTATTTATTCTCTCAAAACTTCTGGAGACCATAGCAGAACCCAGAGCAGAACTGAAACCATTTGTTCCACGAATTGTTCAGATTATCATTCCAAAAGATATGATTGGCGCAGTAATTGGCCCGGGAGGTAAAGTAATTCAGGAGATGCAAAAGGAAACCGGAACAACAATTATTATCGAAGAGATTGACAACCATGGTGTTGTAGATATTTTCGGCGAGTCGAGAGAAGCCATTGATGCTGCTCTGCGAAAAATCAATGGTATAACCGAAATCCCCGAAATTGGAAAAATCTATAAAGGAAAAGTCAAATCAATAGTAGCATTTGGCGCCTTTGTCGAGATTTTACCCGGAAAACAAGGATTACTACACATTTCTGAAATCGAATGGCACCGGGTTAACGAGGTAAAAGATATACTCAAAGAAGGCCAGGAAGTTGAAGTGAAACTGATAGACATAGAAAAAGGTTCAGGCAAATATAAACTATCAAGAAAGGCCTTATTACCTAAACCAGAGGGAGTTAAAAACAAGACAGAACATTCCCGGTCATGAAAAAAAAAGGAATGGTTTTGTTTTTA
This sequence comes from uncultured Bacteroidales bacterium, assembly GCA_964601385.1. Classification (GTDB taxonomy): domain Bacteria; phylum Bacteroidota; class Bacteroidia; order Bacteroidales; family JBBRXJ01; genus CAZRNJ01. Next base: position 7,738 of record CAZRNJ010000103.1, read on the forward strand.
ATTAAAAATTATTATGTTTGTACTAAACTATTATCTTTGTGAATCTTAAATAAATTCTGATTGTAAAACCAAATTATTAAACTATGAAAAACGTAAGATTTATATCCGTAGCCGTAATCATTGTATCCCTTATTCTGACCAGTTGTGGTGGCATAAATAAGATGAAGGATGGCGCCAGCATACTCAAGTACACCGTTACTCCGGCTGTACTCGAAATGCATGGAGGCAAAGTTACCTTCAGTGTTACCGGCAAATGTCCCGAGAAATTCTTTAACAAAAAGGCAACGATGACGTTAAAGCCGGTAATCAAGTATGCTGGCCAAACACTTGAACTGCCAACCAAGGCCTATCAGGGTGAATCGGTACAGGGAAACAATGAAGTAATTTCTTACACCGGTGGCGGCGAAATGAAGTATTCGGCAACATTTGACTATAAAGATGAAATGATTACATCTGAATTAGTAATGAATGCTTCAATACAGGTAGGCACAAAAACACCCATCGAAGTTCCCGGAACAAAAATTGCCGATGGTGTAATTGCTACTCCTAATTTGGTTTCCAAAGACCCTAAAGG
>CAZRNJ010000104.1:0-8307 GCA_964601385.1 uncultured Bacteroidales bacterium
CTGTACAAGAACCTGGCGTGTCTGATAAATCGGGACCGTAAAGTTGATGGTTTTCCGGCGACTACGGGTTACGGTCAGATTCATCGCAATCACATCAACCTCACCCGTAGTAAGTAATTTAAAAATCTTATCCAGATCGGTCTCTGCCTTTAATTCAAGCGTAACACCAAGATGATCGGCAAATAATTTCAGCAGTTCATACTGAAAACCCATTGGAGTTCCCTTATAAATAAAATAATTGGTCGAATTATAATCAGTGATTCCTGTCAGATATCCGCGCGCTTTAATTTCGGCAAGATCAGGAATAGCATACTTCGTTGATTTTCCGGTACACGAGAACAATGAACCCAGAAATGCAATGCAACATAAATAAAAGATAAAACGGGTAATGCGCATCATTAGTTTTTTCCTTATTACGCAAAATACAAAAAAAAGTTCGCTTTTTTTACTGACAATTAAACATCCGGCATTAATTATAAAATATCCAAGACATTCCTATATGGAAGGTTCTGACATTCAAAGGATAATGCCAGACAGAGGTAAACCGTTTGCCATACATTCCCATATTGGTATGTTCACTTTTTAATAGCAAACGGAGATGTTTTATCTTCAAATTAAGGAATGCATCAAGATAGGGATAATTGCCAAGTTTATATACATCCTGGAGAAAGAACTGATTAATCACAGGATTATAGCCATAAAGAAAATATTCGGACGTATAGCGAAGGTCAAATCCGATCTGAAAATCAATTCTACCGCCCGTTGATTTAAAGTGAACCGGGAACTGGATATAAGTAGATGTATTATAGTTCCACTCGGGCATATTGAGCGCCAGTTCATCCGGATTATAAGCATCGGATTTACCGGGACGGGCCTGGCCAAGCCGTTGATACGATAAATAATGTTTTGAGACAAATTTCCACACGGTAAATTTTTTGTTAAGGTAAACAGCAAACAAACTCAACACTTTTTTACGCTGTTGAGGCACCGAACTGCGGTTAAAATAGATAAAATTAAAATAATCCTCATAGAACACACCGGTAGTCATACTTTTCTTTTGACTCCCGAATGATAACTCCACCCGTTGTGAATGAGGATCAACGAAGTTAGAATCCCAACCCATAAAATAATTTGAATAATAATGTTCGATCATGTGCTCTGGCCTGTGCATTTCAAACCCGCCGGCGAACCGCAGATAGCTGGTACTATCACGGCTTTTCAGAAAGTTTCTCTGCACATAACCGTTATAGCTGAAGTTCGATTGATTAAAGCCCTCGGTACAATACCGATAATGGAAAAAATAATTAAAGCGTGAAGGCAGGCGGTTAAACACAGCGCCATGAATGTAGTTGTTCCCAACCGGACGCCGCAACACTGTGCTGTCAATAAACGAATCGGGCAAATGACGCAAAAAACCATTCCATCCCATTTCTGTTTGTATTGAAATACGCGCGCCGAATTTGAACTTATTCTCCGGTATTTCTTTCCATTCAACCGAAAAGGTATTTGACAGGTTGCGATAAAAGGCCGAATCGAGTGTTGTGCTTCGGAAATCGCGCACCGAGTCATAATAACCGTTTAATGGTTGCTGATCGCTGTAAAGCATATACGCATCCTCAAACGACAGTTCATGGGATATGCCGGCCATGCGTTTAAATTTATAGCGGGGCCTATAACTTGTTTTTAGTGAATCAATAATTGCTGTATCAATCGCGATAGTATCAGGAAACGGATTGGTAACGATCCAACGCCCGAGCGACAACTCGTGAAAAAGAAAACCACCCCTGTTACGTATTTTTGTATTTGCCTTATCGAGGTACGTCGTGTAAGATTTTGTCTTTACATCTTCGTTATAATACATCAGTTCATTAACTCCTCCGTTCTGCTGAAGCTTGCAAGTATTGAAAACAATCTGGGAATGCATGGAATATAAATCGGAGAGATAAGAATGACCAAATGAATAGCCGGCCAGATTATTTTTCTGATACTTATATTGACCTTCGGAAGAAATCAGATTAAAATCAAAAACAAAATTCAGTTTTTCATTAACATTTTGAGTATGCAGAATACTCAGATCCTGTTGCAACTCCTCTTTTGAACTCAAGGATGAAATATACGAAAGATTTGCAAATGGCCGTTTGGTATTGTAATACCTGCGGTTTGACGGATGAAAAAGATAAGGATTGAGTGAAGTGATAAAAAAGAACGGGGTTGGACTGAATGGTTTAGCAAAATAATAATTTGTTACAGCAGGAGAACCAAGATTGCCGAGGAACGAATAATTATTACCCTCGCGAAAAAGAGGATTAAATTGTTGAAACCCCTCCGGGGTTGTATCAACGCTGACAGATACCAGCGCATGATCGTCACCCATCATCCAGCTATAGATAATTGAATCGGCCACAACATCTTCTTTATCCTTATTGGCAGCAGAAACAACCATTGGAAAGGCAAGTAAAAAGCCACACAAAGGGATCAGGGAAATAAACTTCTTTTTTGTAGTCATTGGATTGAATAAGAAAAAGCGACCCAGTGTTTATTTCATTTGCGGAATTAAGCGAATCAGTATTACCCCATGTCGTGCTACCGAGCAATCAAAGCGGCTGGCAGAAGTCAGAAGGTCGGTCTGACGCCATAAATCACGAATAATCCTGTTTCCTTTAATATTCAGATCGGACCAGTTCAATGTGAATGATTTCCGTTTCGCGGAAATATTAAAAATACCAACAGCCATTGAGCCATCGGCGAGTTCTTTAGTCCACACCTGGAAATCATCGTTGCTAATACGTTGCACGGCCTGCATACCCAGTTCATCCTGGTTTACTGCCAGCACTTCCCTGTTGGTAAGCAGAGACAACGTAAATGGATCGAGGCGTGTCATATCACAACCGATAAGAAGAGGAGAATTAAGCAAGCACCATAAACTGATATGCGTATACTGCTCGTTAGCAGACAAACGGGTAGGCCGCAGACTGGGTCCCCATCCTACCCAACCGACAACAAGCATATCGGGGTCGTTCCAGTATCCCGGTCTTGAATATTTGGCCAATGGCGCCTGCCTGAAACCGATAGAAGCCATGCTTGCCCAGGTATCCACAATGTCGCCTGTAGTGCGCCAGCAATTGCCGCCAACCTCATGTCCCCATTTCCAGACATCGCCCCATCCGTATTGACAAATGCTGTAAACAATATCACGTTTTACCTTATCGAGTGACTGACGCATTTTAATATATGGTTTTTTCAATTCAGCCAATTCCCTGTTTTCAGCAACCGCGCTATATCCGCACCAGTCATACTTGAGATAATCGAATTGCCAATGAGCAAACTGTTGCGCATCTTTATCCTCAAACATATAGCTGCCAATATAGCACTGGCATGTAAGGGGTCCGGGAGAAATGTAAATGCCGGCTTTAAGTCCTTTATCATGAATATAACGGGTTAACGCGGGCATGTCCGGAAAATCTTTATTGGACAAAATCATGCCGTTTGTATCTCTGGTGGTACCCATTAAGCCATGCTGATAAGGTTTCAGTGTCTCTGTTTTGCATAACCGTTGGGTAATTTTTGAGTAATCGGCATACTTTGTCGAGTCGCTGATCACCGGGTCATTTTTATCGGGAATCTTCATCCAGCAATCATCAATATTGATATACGACCATCCATAGTTGATGAGTCCAGAACTGACCATAGCATCGGCAGCAGCTTTAATCTTTGCCTCGGTGATTGCGCATCCGAAGCAATTCCAGCTATTCCATCCCATGGGAGGTGTAAGCGCTATTTTATCACCGGCAATAATCTTAAACAAAACAGAATCACGGCCATACTTATTCACTGCCTTCAGCAGAACAGTGAACGTTCCTTTTTTCTGAATAACTCCGGTAATAATACCGGTATTTTTGTTGAGCGTCAGTCCTGCAGGCAAATTCACAGCCAGATATTCCACTGGCCGCTCACCCGATACAGGAATAGTATAGAGAAAGGGATTGCCCGGCCGGACACCAAATACCCGTGGCCCGTTGATGAGCGGAAAGGCAGGCGCAGGAGGCGTAAGAATAATATACTCGGCCTTTTTCGACCGGATAAATGAGTCGCGGATAGCAAACAGTTCTTTCCGGCTTTTCACATCAGGATTAATAATTGAACAATCCATGCCACGTTCTTCGCATGATACATAGTAACCATCAAGATATCGCTGCGCCAAATCGTTGAGCCGGCCACTGAGATGAAAATTATGCCAGATATTGTGAGCGCTTTCCCAACTCATCTCCTTCTGGTCATTATCGGATGGAAAATCGGCTTTAACCTTTTCCCATAATTCAAAAACCGGATTTGTTCGTGTAAACGATGCATAGAATGCAAATCCTCCGCTGAAATTATTCACCCGCAACAACAACACATTAATTCCTTTACGGATGTTTAATTTTACCGAATCCTGATTAGGACTGCATCCGCGTTCCACATTATTGGAAAGCAGCAGTGTTCCATTCATCCAAACCTTTAAACCATCGTCACTGCCAAGGTAAAATGAAACCGAAGTATCGGCAGCACCGGTAATGATGCGCTGAATATAATACACAGCCGTTTGATCAAAAGAAATTTCATTAATAACACCATCTTCCCATTCGATACGTTTCTGCCATTTAATTGAACCATCATCGTGCGGAACCAAAAGATGATGATTTTGCTCAGGTGAAAATGGTTTATTAAATAAAGAGTCAGACGAACAGGTAAACGGACCGGCCGAATACCAATGACCTGCTTCAAACGGAAGTTGCATTTTCGTCTGTGCATTAAGAACCGACTCAAGCATTGACTCATACCAGGTTGCTTTTTTAACATAATACGAATTACCGGCTGTTTGATTTTTTTTGCATCCACTGTTAACAATGGCGCAAATCACCATTATTAAAATTACTATTCGTGATATTTTCATGGTTGGATAATTATTCAGAGGCAAATATAAATGTTATAGCCGAATAATCGGTTATGCTTTATAAAAGCTGAATAAATCTGAAGTTAGGATTGGCTTGTAATTACAAATATCTGAGAAGATGCTGATAATTATTTTTGACCATCTAAATTGAATTGTACACATGATAATTGATTCTACACCATTTAAAAAAATCAGAATAAACCGCTAAGCGTAAAACTCACTCCCTGTCCTGAAGTAAAGCGAGGAGCGAAGAAATCTTCGATAAACCATGTTTCGGTGCCAAGAAAAATATTCTTTCCGAGATGCTTATACACACCTAATCCTATATCGCCGGCGCCATATCCGCCAAATGCGAGAACCGGACGAATATAAAAACGGTAAGGAAAATGGATTGTGCTGTTCACAAAAATCAAGGGCAAAGCACCGGGACCGGCATAAAACCGGAGACCGCAACCGATATAAACTTTTTCAAAAAATTGCTTTTCCGTACTAATTTCACCAGTAAAAGGAAGAAAGAACATTGCTTTCCCATTGTTGTGTTGCATATCAATCAAATCCTCAATGCTGTCGTATCCTACAGATGAAATGATAGTATCAGTGGTTGCAAAAAAATCATCTATTCTGATACCTGTAAAAACAGTATTTCCATTTTTTCTATACTGATCAATCGAATTCCACCGGATAAACCCAAGGTCATTCAGTTGGACTTGCCAGCGGATACCTGCCGGCCGCTGATAAAAGATAGCAGACAGATTAATCGCTGTGCCGAAACCAAACCATGCATCCATGCGTTTAACGCCCTCCCTGGCAAAATCCATAGACATATCAGCAGCCAGATTGACGCTGTCTCCCAGCGGTGAAGTATATAAAACAGCCCGATTAAAATCCATCTGCTGAAAACGCGAACCCTTAATAAATGAAAGTGAGCCGCTGAATGCCATCTCGTTTGAATGGTAGTACTCAATACCGCCAAAAACTTTTTCATACGTATAATATAAATACCGGAAGGGATGCAGATTAACCTCCTGTCCGGCAAACCGGCTGTTTCCGTTAAACACAAGATTAAACAAACCTGAATTGAAACGAGCATTAAAATGCTCGATAACAGAACCGCCTGCAATAATATAACTATGCTTAGACAGCGGCGCTCTGAAATAAAGGCCATAATCCAGTGCATAGCCCATCCGGTTAACATCTTTCAGCCGGTTTTCTACCCGCAGCTTTTCAGTATCGTCAATAAATCCGGCAGTAAAACTTTTATCAATAAACGAATTCGTTACAGCGTTGGAATTGACCATGTAAAGAACATTTACTCCCGCGCGACAGGGTGTTGTTTCATGCGACCCGAGCGCATGCTGCATTACAGGATCAAACGAACTGACCTGTGCGGAAACCGGAAGTATCCACAAAACAAAAAAGACAAATGATAACTGATTAATCATGAATTACTTTTTCACAGTATAATTAAATTTTGCAGTGGCATTAATATCCATGGTGTAAAAATCATATATCTGTACATGCTTTGCCTGTGGCATAGTGCTTAAGGTAAGGGTAACGGCAATGGTTGCCGACTGGAGGATCTTTGGCATATCCGGTTCGTCCAGAAAATACGAAAGCGTTGTTTGTTTTTTCTCCATTACCCTGCCCGTCACCGGATGAATATCGGCAGCCGCAATTGCTGATGCCGGTGAGAATGCAAGGAGCCAGGTACCCCATGCATCAAAAAAATCAAACCGTATTTGTGCCGTTAGCGGAAATCCGTTGTTAATAATAAAATATAATGTTGCCGACAGGATCTTCTGCATGTCTTCCATCCCGGCTGATAAAAAATTCGTTTCATCTTTTAATACCAGTCCGTTAATGCTAACTGCCAACGGCGCCTCAATATTCAAAAATGTATTAAGCAGATTGGAAGCATAGGCAAAATCGGTATATCCATGATTATTTCCTTTCGGATTGGTAAGCACGTCAAGCGAAAAAATAAACTGGTCGGGCAGTACACTAATCATTTTACTGATATTTGAATTAGCATCATTCAGTTGAAAGCGTGTAACCATGGGTATCACCGGAGATCCATCCACCGCCTTTGCAATAAAAATGGTATCGGGTAAAAGCGAAAGATCAAGCTGTGCAGCCCTTTTTGTTTTACTATTCACTGCACGGATAGTATTAATATTTAATGCGCCCTCCATACCGAGTGAATTCTCGATGCACAACGAAACCTTTGCTCCTGCAATACTTAAACTATCAAGGGCAAACATGCTGAAAGCTTTGAAAAGAGATGTATCGGCAGCAACATTGAAAGTGTCCCGGCCAAGAAATCCTCGGGCATATTCCGGCTGAAGCCCAAGTACCTCAACCACCACATCCACACTGTCCTGCAGTGTAAGAAAAACCTGTGATTGGCTTGAGTCAATGGTGCCAATCAATTCATTATAAAAAGCATTGACTGTATCATTATTCTGTCCCCTGAAATTAAACTCAAAATGATCAAAAGCATAAAGAAACTGGCGCGAAATACTGCCCCCCGGAGGCGCAGGAGGAACAGTCATATTCTCTGAAAACTGCAAGCCACCATACGTTGCATTGGGTATGGTATATGTAAAATATGTTTCCTGTTCAATGGTACTGACAACACTAACCCTAAGCTGACCATTACGTATGCGGGCAAACACAATCTCGCGATCGTCCATATCCTCAAGGTAAACCTCTTCGGTATGATGAATAATTGTTTGGGCAGGAAATAGTGCCTGTGCCGAATTAATTTTCATTTTTCGCAATTCAACAGTAACTTCCAGATAATCGTTCCACCGCAATACCGAACCGGCCGGGATATTTACAGTACCGCCAATACTAATCTCCATAACCCCTTCGATGGTTCTGCCGGCGAGGTTAAACGAATCGCGCAACACTGTCCCGGATGCGATAGAGCCATAATAACTATTCTGAACCACCGTATGCGACTGAGCGTTAAACAGCGTATCGTAAACATTGATCATATTTGCCGGCAGGTGGTTATTGATGGTCATATACATCATGCCCTCGTTCAGGTCAATAGAACTGAAATACTGCGATCCGTCAAGAGTGTCGCTAATCAGCAGGGGAAGGGCAAGCGGAATGAACAGCACTGTTCCATCAGGAATCGCCGAATCGGTAAGTTCGGCCAGCGTTTGCCGGTAATGAATAATCTGATCGTTGAGCCGTATACTATCCAATTTTACATGCCGTATAAACGGTTTAACATCAAAAGAAAGCAAGGTATCAATGGTAAAAGGAGTGAGATTCTGAGCAAACACAACCATCACCGAATCATTCCGGCTGATCAGGGAAGGATCGTTAACAACATCATAAATATCCAGTGAAGTATTTAACAC
>CAZRNJ010000105.1:0-8299 GCA_964601385.1 uncultured Bacteroidales bacterium
CCATAATCGAATATCCGGTTGATAGTTCAATTCATCAGGTTTTAACGAACACAGACAATCAGCCACATCGTGCACGCTACATTATTTCCCCGGTACTTCTTAACAATTCCGGAACAGCAGAATGCAATGGCATTGGAGATACGGCATATATCTATGTCAACCCAAGTCCGATGATTGACGTGACTGTTTCCCGGGACACTCTGTGCAACAACGAAACAGCCATTCTCACTGTCAATCAGCGCAGCTATTTCACTGCAGGCACATTCCTCTACGATTACAGCATTGAACAGGTCGGACCAGGTCTCAGTGGTTATACAACAGACAGTTCAATTGCACCCGGCAGTTTTACACAATTATTACAAAATTCAACTGATTCGGTAGAAATCATACGTTACCGTTTCCATTCCTATGCTTTACAAACCGGAGCAAACCAAGTATGCAGTGACATTACAAAAGATTCGGTACTTCACATCGAAGTAACTCCTGATCTTATACCGGTGCTTACAGCTACCGAGTATGTAGGAGGATGGAACATAAAATGTTTTGGCCAGAGCAACGGACGCATATACCTGAATGCCACAGGCGGAGCTCTGGAATACAGTCAATATTCAGTGGACAATTCTTTATTTACCTGGTCGAACAATATCTATTTGCGTAATAACCTCAATGTCACGGCAGGCAGTTATTCGGTTACTATGACGGACCAGAACGGATGCATTGGCTATGATTCCATACTATTGCTTCAGCCAGAAAGGATTAATCTGACAAAAGTTGTTACAAAGATTAGTTGCAACGGTCGTTCAGATGGATCAATTGATGTAACAGCCATTGGAGGAACAACACCCTACCGGTACTCATGGATTGGTGTAAGCGGATTTACATCAACACAGGAAGATATCACCAACCTGATTGAAGGCGGATACCATCTGACACTTCTCGACACTAATAATTGCCAGCGGCTTTTAGATGCAACCGTTGAACCACCACCCATCATACAGGATGGGCCCGTATTCTCTGACTACAACGGATTTAATATTTCCTGCAAGAATTATGCGACAGGACTAATTGATCCGAATATAGACGGCATATCAAATAATACTGCATTCACCTTTTTCTGGACAGGACCCGGAGGTTACACTTCAACAGACAGGATTGCCACCGGGCTTTATGCAGGGAACTATTATCTCACCGTAACAGATACAACCAACTGCAGTGTTAATTTCAGTTACATCCTGAATGAACCGGACTCAATTTATTCAACCATGAAGGATACCTCTATCTCTTGCAATACAATTCCGCGTGGAAGCGCAACGGTATTTCCTTCCGGAGGTATAGCGCCTTATACCTATTTATGGACAAACGGAGACACAAAACAAACAGCTAACTTTCTTCCCTTAGGCATCCATTTTGTCACAGTTTATGACAAAAACACCTGCCCTCACACTGATACGGCCTACATTTTGCAACCACCACCGATTATTGCCAGTATCTTTCTGGCAAAAGAATACTCGGGCTACCCTGTTTCATGTTATGGTTCAACCGATGCACGGTTGGGAGCCAGCGCCATCAATGGAAATCCACCCTATACCAATAAATGGTTTTTATCTCCAACCGACAGCATATACAGTCCTTTTTTAACCAACATAGGAAAAGGCACATATGTTGTTGAAGTGCTTGATACATTTGGATGCAGGGGCTGGGACACCATCACGCTTGCAGAACCACCACCGATGGTCATTACCGGTGATGCCGACAGCGCTTTATGCTATTCGGGAAATGAAGGTTTAGCATGGATTTCCTGTACAGGCGGAGTAACACCTTACACATATATCTGGAGCAACGGAGACAGAGATGCTACAGCCCAAGGGCTCTCTGTTGGCAATTACAGCATTATTGTATCAGACCTGAACGGATGCCGGAAAGATACTATTTTCCGTGTTGACGGTCCGCCTGAATTAATAACACAGGTTGATGTAAAGCCGGCTCTTTGCAGAGAAAAACCCGATGGTGAAGCCAAAGCCATTTCTACCGGAGGCATTCCTCCTTACCGCTATTCATGGTCTGACCGGCCGGGAGAAGACACTTCGAATGCACGGGATAATCTCTACCACGGAACACATGAAGTCACCACTTTTGATGGAAATAACTGCAGCATAACAACAGAAATCACCATCAATTACCTTATGGATGAATGTCTGTATATACCATCAGCTTTTTCACCAAACAATGACGGGATAAACGACACATGGGAAATTACCCGTATGGCCTTATATCCCAATGCTTCTATCCTGGTTTTTGATCGTTGGGGACAGGAAGTATTTAACTCAAAAGGCAGCAGTCCGATGTGGGATGGAACCTTAAACAATACTCCATTACCTGTTGCATCGTATTATTATATCATTAATCTTAAACTACCCCATTACAAAATTATTACAGGGTATGTAACAATTGTCAAATAATCGAAATCCCTTTTGAATATTCGCCCATTATGCCCAATGATCCGGTAAACGGCTTAACTGCCTGCAATGCATATATATACCGGTCGTAATTATCAAACTCCACATCAATATAAAACTGATATTGCCAGCGGACACCAATAACAGGCATTGACTGTATTTTTGAGAGATTAATATTATAATAAAACAGAATAGACAGGATTTTGGATAAGCTGCCCACTTCATGGGATAAAGTAAAATACACCGATGCCTTATTTACATTTCTGATTGAAGAGACACGCTTGCCATTTATCTCAAGAATTAAAAACCGTGTATAATTTTTCTTATTGGTCTCGATCCCGGCAGCCAGTGTTTCAAGTTTATACATATCCGCCGCCAATGATGATGCAATGGCCCCAACATTTTTTAATTTTTTCTCAGCAATCATTTTTGCGCTAAGCGCAGTATCAATACTATCAACAAGTTTTATATGAGGATGTTTTTCGAAAAATTTCTCACATTGCATAATCGCCATAGGATGCGAATACACCTCGCGGATATCCCTGATACGTTGTCCGGGCAATGCAACGAGGTTTTGCCGGATTCGAAGATAGATTTCTCCGATAATCTTCTCACCCGATTCCTGTAAAAGTTTATAATTGGGCAAGATGCTGCCGGCAACACTATTCTCAATTGCCATAATAGCATAATCAACCTTTCCGTTGCTTAACGAAAGCATCAGATCTTTAAATGTATCCTGCGGAACAATTTCAATATCTTTGTCAGTAAAATAACCATAAGCAGCCATTTCATGAAATGCTCCAAAGCCACCCTGGATAGCAATCCTTATCTTATTTGTCTTTTTCTTATTCATCGTTCCTTCCATTAAAAATCCCGAAATTACCTCAGAGACAAATCCTATTTTTAAAGATTATTCCCAAATCAATATTATCGAAAAAAAGTTGGTGTAGAATAGAAATAGTGTTTTCGTTCTCTGTTCGTTTGACAAAGATAGTAAAAAAACAAAATGTTCAGGGATTAAGAAATCGGGAAATAATCATCCATTGTTTCAACTGTTCAGGCCACTGGCGCAGAACTGAATCGTACATAGCTAATCCAAAGCCATGGCCGCCTTTTTGGTAAATATGCAATTCGGATGGAATATTAAATTTCTTCAATGCCTCATAAAATAATACACTATTCATAGCCGGGACCGCCTTGTCATCATCGGCATGAACAAGAAATACCGGAGGAGTAAGCGAATCAACCTGGAGATGGGTTGATAGCCGCATAATAAGATTCTCATCGGGATAATCAGATCCGGTGAGCATTTTCCGGCTGTTTTTATGCAGATAAGGACCATCCATAACAATTACCGGATAAATCAGGATGCTGAAATCCGGACGTGATGAAAACTGCAATAAGGAATCTGAATCGGATGGATGTCCATTTTCCCAGTGTACCGTGACCATTGAAGCCAGATGTCCGCCCGCTGAAAAGCCCATGATACCGATATTATCCGCGGCTCCGCCAAATTGTGTTGCATGCCACCGAACCCACCGGACAGCAGCAGATGCATCGTTCCATTGCGCCGGATAAGTAAACCCGGAACAATCTTTATTATTTAACCGATATCGTAAAACAAATGCATTTACGCCAATTGAGTTCAGCCAGCGGGCAACCCTATATCCTTCTTTATCCATAGAATGATGCATATACGAACCCCCCGGACAAATTACTATTGATGGCTTATTTTTACCGCTATCCGGGGATGGAAATATATAAAGGACAGCATTGCCAGAATATTTATCCTGGTTAGTTCCTGAAACAGTAACAGAATTAAAGGAAACCGAATCATACTCTGCGGCCACAATACCGGATAAAAAAAATAAGCATGAAAAAGCCAATATAACACTCATTTTTTTTAACTTTGAAGGTAAATACATATTCATTAAATTTGTCAAAACTAAATAAAATGAAAACGATCCGGTTATTTTTGTGTTTATTTTGTATAGCATCCTCCTGTACAAAAGACAATAATGATGAGCCGCCATCAGAGAATCCCGATGCCGGATTTAATCTTTTTTCTGTACAGGATGATATTGATTTCGGCAAAAAGATGGATGCAGAGATTATGGCCACTCCGTCCGAATACCCAGTACTTAATAAATCAACCAATCCGACGGCATATAATAACCTGGAACGTATCCGCGACAGTTTGGTACGCTCCGATGATGTATATTTCAAAAACACCTTTGAATGGCAGGTAAGGATTATCAAAGACGATAATATAGTAAACGCCTTTTGCACGCCCGGAGGATATATGTATTTCTATACAGGTCTGATTAAATATCTCGATAATGAAGCACAATTTGCCGGTGTAATGGCGCATGAGATGGCACATGCCGACAAACGGCACGTAACAGAACAGATGACCAAACTGTACGGATTACAGATTTTATTTTCAATGTTGATGGGCAATGATCCGGGCGAAATGACCAAACTAATCGCAGATCTTGCATTTGGGCTTGGCGCTCTACAATTCAGCCGTAACAATGAATATGAGGCAGACGAATATGCAGTAAAATATCTTTCATCTACTGCCTATGATCCAAAAGGGATATCAGGATTCTTTGAAAAAATAACTGCCGGCGCGAGCCCACGGCCACCGGAATTTTTATCTACACACCCCGATCCGGGCAATCGGTTAGATGCCATAAACACAGTATGGACAAACCTCGGATCGCCGGTAGGACAAACATTTGAGAGTCAATATCAGCAGTTTAAAAACAGTTTGCCTTGAGATGCACAGAAAATATCCGGTAATATGCATTCTGCTGATCTATTTATTTTGTGGCGCAAAACACATTAACACCTGGGATGCGCAGATTTATCTGCGTGACACATTAAAATTAGGCGAAGGAATTATTTATGACCGGCCATCGCACCGCCTGTTATGGGTGGATATAGAAAGTTGTTGTTTCTATCTCCATACACTGAACAACAAAAGAACCATCTGTTATCCTGTCAGCACAAAAATCGGAACAATTGTTCCGGAGACCGACTCATCAGTAATTATAGCATTACAATCAGGGATCTATCGCTATTTCTTAAACAACGGAATGCATTTTATTGCACATCCCGAACAGATGATTTCCGGCAATCGTTATAATGACGGAAAATGCGATCCATCGGGACGATTTTGGGTAGGCAGCATGGCGCTCAATCAGAGGCCATTTGCAGCGGCGCTCTACCGGATTGACGGAAATAACCAATGGACAGTCATGACCGATAGTATTACCATATCAAATGGTATTTGCTGGAGTAACGATAAAACAAAAATGTACTACATTGATTCACCTACCGGCAACATCCGGGTTTATAAATATAACGATCGGACAGGAACCATTGATCGTGGAAATATTCTGCGTCATTTTGAGCCGGATGAAGGCGTACCTGATGGAATGACAATTGATGCCGAAGGTCACTTGTGGGTTGCTTTATGGAATGACTCATCAGTAGTTCGCATTGACCATACCACAGGAATAATTACAGACCGCGTAAATGTTCCATCACCAAAGGTTACTTCGTGTACATTCGGAGGAAAAGAGCTGGATACACTTTTCATCACCACCGCCCGCATGGGAACGGCAAAGGAGATAAAAGACCATCCAATATGTGGAAGTATTTTTTACTGTATAACCGGTGTAAAAGGAGTGCCGGCCAATCGTTATAATGATACGAACCCCGAATCAACAGTAAAGGATGATCAATAATTTATGCAACTATTTGCATTTCTTAAGAATTATTATTAAGATTGCTTTCACAACGGCTGTAACAATATTTAATGTTAAATTTCTAACTTAAATTATTAATTATGAAAAGAACAGGAATTATAATGATTCTGGGATGTGCATTGTTATTATCATGTAACCAGAATGGTAAAAAAACATGTGGTGATATGGAAAAGAAAAATTCTACCTGCATAGCGGCTGATAATCAGTTAACGGCAGAAGAAGTAAAAGACGGATGGATACTTATGTTTAATGGACAAACCTCAGATGGTTGGCGCGGGTATAATAAACCGGCATTTCCGGATAGCGGCTGGGTTATAGAAGACGGAACGCTCCGTTGTGTCGGCTCGGGTAAGGGTGAGGCAGGTGGAAAAGGCGGGGACATTATTTTTGATAAAAAATTCAAAGATTTCAACCTAAAACTCGATTGGAAAATCTCCGAAGGCGGAAACAGCGGGATCTTTTATCTGGCACAAGAGCTATCCAATGAACCGGTATGGAAATCGGCCTGTGAAATGCAGATACTTGATAACGAAAAACATATAGACGGAAAACTTGGGAAAGACGGCAATCGTCAGGCCGGTTCATTATACGACCTGATTCCGGCAAAACCGCAAAATGCGAAACCGGCTGGTGAATGGAATACCGTAGAAATTATCGTATACCAGGGTACTGTTGTTCATAAGATGAATGGCGAGACCGTGCTCGAATATCACCTTGAAACACCTGACTGGAACAAAATGATTGCTGAAAGTAAATTCAAAGAATTTCCCGAATTCGGCAAGTATAAAGAAGGGTTCATCTGTTTACAGGATCATGGGAATGATGTCTGGTACAAAAACATTAAAATAAAATCATTACAGTAATAACAATAAAACCAGAGTAACTGCTCTGGTTTTTTTAATACCAACAAATATGAAAAAGCCATTATCAGTTTTTGCAATCATTCTATCCGCTGCAATATTAAACGCATTCGCTGTTGATTATACGAAGGATAAAAAAGTAAAAAAAGACAAGAAAAAAAATACTGAAATAAATACCCTTACAGAAAAAGAAAATACGGAGGGTTGGCAATTGCTTTTCGACGGAAAGACAGTTGAACAATGGCGTGGATACAACCGTGACACATTCCCGACAGGCGGATGGGAAGTGATTGACGGTACTATTCACTGTAAAGCATCCGGCAAAGGCGAAGCCGGCAAAGGCGGAGATATTATTACAATCAAAAAATATAAAAATTTTGAGTTATCCTTAGAATGGAAAATATCTGAAGGCGGAAACAGCGGCATATTCTACCTTGCACAGGAGAAACCGGGACAAGCCATCTGGAAATCAGCACCTGAAATGCAGATACTGGATAACGCCAAACATCCCGATGCACAAAAAGGAAATAACGGCAACCGTCAGGCCGGATCATTATATGATCTGATTCCTGCCAACCCGCAAAATGCAAAACCAGCAGGTGAATGGAATCAGGTGAGAGTGCAGATCTATCAGGGTTCAGTCACCCATTATATGAATGGTGCCGAGGTACTTGAATATCATTTATGGACAGATGACTGGAAAGAGATGTGTGCAAAAAGCAAATTCAAAGATTTTACTGATTTTATTAATACGGCTGAAGAAGGACACATCGGGCTGCAGGATCATGGGAATGATGTATGGTTCAGAAATATAAAAATAAAAGAATTATAGCATCCTTCAACTTCGCCCGGGATACGTTTTACCCGAATTTTTCAGTTGAAAAAACTCAACTGAAAAACGCTCTTGAAAATCTAATCGTTAGCTAATTGCTAACAATAAGATTTTCTAAGGCGGCATCGCTTTCGCGTAGCTTTAGCGACACGCGGGCAGCGAACAAAGGGTTACCGCGTTAATGTAATAGAAATGTTGGTTTTATTCTATCTAAGGAATTTCTATTGCAAAATCGCGGTTTAACTATTAGCGCTTTTTCAATCATTTGTAGTTATTCTGTATCCCGAGCGTAGTCGAATGGCAGATTATCTTCGGACTACTTTAGTCAATCCTTAATAACTCAAAATAACGGAAAAATTTAATGGTTTAGATGAT
>CAZRNJ010000106.1:0-8293 GCA_964601385.1 uncultured Bacteroidales bacterium
AGCTTATATGGTATCCTTAACTGAAAAATATACGGATCCTTATTGTCATTGATTTTTTTTCCGGGCGTGACCATCCCTACAGCGACGAGACCTGCCTGTCGCTGTCCCTTATATAAACCCTCGATAGCAGCCATCTTCATCGGCTGATGACGAAAGACAAGCTTTGCTGAACCATCGCCTGTAAATATCAGAAATAATGAGCTCGCCAGTCCGAAAACAGCGGCAATAAGAATGCTGCGTTGTGCCAGCAACACTTCGCGCCGGCGCAGTAAAAACCAAGCGCTGACACCAATCACAAATACCGATGCCAATACAAATCCTGAACTGATAGTATGTAAAAATTTATTTATTGCAACAGGAGATAGAAATACATCCCAGAAATTCATCATTTCGTTGCGCACGGTAACCGGGTTAAACCTCATACCAACAGGATATTGCATCCATGCATTAGCAACTAGTATCCATAGTGCAGAAAGATTTGAGCCAAAAGCTACGAGCCAGGTAGATAATAGGTGAAAACGCTTACTCACCTTACCCCACCCAAAAAACATCACCGCAATAAATGTTGATTCAAGAAAAAATGCCATGATCCCCTCTATAGCCAGTGGAGCCCCGAAGATATCCCCGACAAACCAGCTATAATTGCTCCAGTTAGTGCCAAATTCAAATTCAAGAATCAGTCCTGTAGCCACACCTATAGCAAAATTAACACCAAACAGAGTCATCCAAAATTTAGTGATACGCTTCCATTCCTCGTCCCCTGTACGGTAATACATTGTCTCCATGAATGCCATGATAAATGACAAACCTAAGGTCAATGGCACAAAAAGCCAGTGATAAAGTGCCGTAAGGGCAAACTGCCCTCTCGACCAGTTAATTAACGAAACATCTATTTCATTCATAACAATACAAATTTAATAAACATTCATGAATTTAGATTAAAGAAGTTATATTTGAGCGTTAGTTTAATAACGATATGGTGCATAAAAAATTTCTTATTTTCCTGTTTCTTTTAACTCATATGGCAACCATTGCCGAGAATAGCAGTAAAAAGACCGTAGTATATATGTTTTCTATAAATAAAGAAATCGGTCCAGCCATCTGGAGGGTAACAAAACAAAGTTTTGATGAAGCAAAAAGGCAAAATGCCGCATTGATTATTATTCACATGAACACTTATGGAGGCATGGTCAATTATGCTGATTCGATACGTACTATTATTTTAAATTCTCTGATTCCGGTATATGTTTTTATTGATAATAATGCTGCTTCGGCTGGCGCTTTAATATCTATTGCCTGCAAAAAAATATATATGCGTAAAGGAGCAAATATAGGCGCAGCAACAGTAGTAACACAAGACGGCAAGCCCGCGCCGGATAAATATCAGTCGTATATGCGTTCGATGATGCGCGCAACAGCCGAGGCGCACGGGAAAGATACTATTATCAGCGGTGCTGATACTCTTTTTAAATGGAAGCGCGATCCGTTAATTGCACAAGCTATGGTTGGTTTTACTGACGGCGATAGTTCCGATTTGCGGGGTGCAGTATTAACGCTCACTACCGATGAAGCCATACAAAAGGGTTTTTGTGAAGGTATTGCGGCAAATATTCCAGAAATACTACAGATAAATAATATCGCTGAGTATATGCTTGTAGAATATCGTTATACGCCATTTGAAAAAGTTATGGGATTCCTTGTTAATCCTGTCTTACAGGGTATACTGATTATGCTGATTATTGCAGGCATTTATTTTGAAATGCAGAGTCCAGGCATTGGTTTTCCGCTTATTATAGCAGTATCAGCCGCTTTATTGTATTTTGCCCCGCTTTATCTTGAAGGGCTGGCAAAAAACGGGGAAATACTGGTTTTTGTTGCCGGCATGGTTCTGTTGGGATTGGAAATATTCGTACTTCCCGGATTCGGTGTTGCCGGTATTGCGGGTGTTACACTAATGGTACTCGGATTATCCCTTAGCATGATTGATAACATTACTATTATCCCTGAATCCTATATATTAGGACACTTTATTCGCGCAGTGGGCGTGGTTTTTATTTCTATTATTCTGTCATTTTTCTTTTCTTTGCTTATTTCAAAGCGAATGGCAACCAAACCCGGTTTTTCACGCTTGATACTTGAAGCAACACAGAATAGGGAATCAGGATTTATCGGCACTGACATGAATTTGTATGATTTGATTGGCAAAACGGCCATTGCTGCCACAATACTTAGGCCTTCCGGCCGTATATCTATTGGAACAGACCAATATGATGCTATTGCTGAATATGGATTTATTGAAAAAGGGACTATTGTTAAAATTACGCGTTTTGAAGCCGGACAACTATATGTTATTAGTTTACCAAACTCTTAAATATTTAATAAAATGACTACATCTCGTTCAAAAATTGTTGCCACCATGGGCCCGGCCTGTAGCTCAAAAGAAGTATTGAAACAAATGATTATTGAAGGTGTTGATGTATGCCGTTTAAATTTTTCTCACGGAACACATGATGATCATCTGAATTTTATTAAGCTCATACGTGAAATAAATAATGAACTGGGTATACATACCGCCATCATGGCCGATATGCAGGGGCCGAAACTCCGGATTGGCAATATTGAGAATAATGCTCTTCAACTTAATCAAGACGATCTGATTCATTTTGTATCAGAGGACTGCCTGGGCACAAAAGAAAAAATATTTATGAGTTATAAACAGTTGCCACAGGATGTGAATCCCGGAGATATTATTTTGGTTGATGATGGCAAGATCAAGCTTCAGGTAGTTGAAACAAACCGAAAAGATAAAGTTACACTTAAAGTACTTTTTGGCGGCATTCTTTCAT
Organism: uncultured Bacteroidales bacterium; assembly: GCA_964601385.1. Taxonomy (GTDB): domain Bacteria; phylum Bacteroidota; class Bacteroidia; order Bacteroidales; family JBBRXJ01; genus CAZRNJ01. The sequence continues at coordinate 2,847 of CAZRNJ010000106.1, forward strand.
CCAAAAAAGGAGTCAATCTGCCTGACACAAAAATAGCTCTTCCCAGCTTAACAGAGAAAGACCGGCAGGATGCTATATTTGCCCTGCAACAGGATGTTGATTATATAGCCCTTTCGTTTGTGCGCACCGCAACGGATATTATTGATTTACGTGAATTGATAAAAAAGGAAAAGAAAAATGCAGGGATTATTGCTAAGATTGAAAAGCCGGAGGCGCTTCGTGAAATTGATGAGATTATTGATGCAACAACAGCTATTATGGTAGCTCGTGGCGATTTAGGTGTTGAGGTTGCTTTTGATCAGGTGCCGATGATTCAGAAAAATATTATACAGAGATGTCTTGCTTGCTCCCGACCTGTTATTGTGGCTACGCAAATGATGGAGAGCATGATTACTAACTTCAGGCCTACCCGCGCTGAGGCCACCGATGTGGCTAATGCCGTGCTGGATGGCGCCGATGCCTTGATGCTCAGCGGTGAAACATCCACCGGAAGGGATCCCGTTCAGGTTATCCGCGCAATGCAACAAATTATCACACATACCGAAAATCATGGTTATTCATTTTACCGGAATAAACCACCGGTTGATTTTACTCCTACTTTTTTTCCTGATTCAATCTGTTATACTGCTACCGTACTGGCTAAACAGACAAATGCGGCAGGGATTATTACATTTACCCACTCCGGTTTGTCAGCCATACGGCTATCTGCTCAGCGACCTTCGGCGCGTATTTTTGCCTTTACAGGTAATATAACTTTAATTCCAAAATTATCATTAATGTGGGGTGTCACACCGCTTTTTTTTGATGAACAAAAGAATATTGAAACAGCTATTGAGCAATCTATTGCTATTTTGCGTAAAAAAGAATTTGTTAAAGATAATGATATCCTTGTACACGTAGGCAGTATTCCACAAAATTTGAAAGGGAGAGCAAATATGATCCGGATAACTCATTTATGATTTTTTAAAACAACGATAAAAAATGTACTTTTGTTAATAAAAATATTGATGTATGTCACTTATTGAAACCATTAGTAATGATATTAAGTCGGCTATGCTGGCAAAAGAAAAAGACCGTTTAGAGTCATTACGAGCCATTAAGGCAGCATTAATGCTTCTGCAAACTGAAAAAGGCAGTACTGTCAGCATTTCACAGGATGCTGAAATTAAGTTGCTGCAAAAACTTATTAAACAACGAAAAGAAGCTGCTGAAATCTATTCGCAGCAAAACAGAACTGATCTGGCCGAAAAAGAAATATCAGAGGCATTAGTTATTGAAAAATATCTTCCAAAACAATTGAGCGAAGACGAATTAATCGTTGCATTGAAAGAAATCATTGCCCACACGGGTGCATCTTCTGCTGCCGATTTTGGTAAAGTGATGGGTGCTGCGTCTAAACAACTCGCCGGAAAAGCGGATGGAAAACTAATCGCCGAAAAAGTAAAATCTCTTCTAAGCTGATGTATTTAATTGTTCTGTTCTCTTGATGGCGAAACGCACCATACTAATTACCAATGATGATGGTTATCAGGCGCCTGGTCTGATTACTTTGGTAGATATAATGCGGCCATTTGGAAACCTGCTGGTGGTTGCTCCCGAAGAGTCCCATTCGGGTATGTCCCATGCAATCACCATAGAAATGCCTGTACGTCTGAAAAAAATTGAATCGGCTGAACATTTTTCATTTTACTGCTGCAGCGGAACTCCGGTTGATTGTGTTAAAATAGCAATGGATAAAATTTTAAACAAAAAACCCGATTTGATTGTATCTGGGATTAACCATGGTTCCAATGCAGCAATTAGCAGCATCTATTCCGGAACTATTGCTGTGGCAATTGAAGGATGTATCAATTCTATTGATGCTATCGGATTCTCTGTGCAGAGTCACTCGCCTGAAGCCGACCTGTCGGCCGCCAGAATCTATGTAAAAGAAATCATCGAATTATATCTGAAAAACGGACTGCCTCATGGCGCCTGTCTTAATGTTAATATCCCTTCTGTAGACCCCGCGGCCATTAAAGGTATAAAGGTTTGCCGTCAGGCACGCGGAGTTTGGATCGAGGAATTTGATAAACGTATTGATCCCTCAAACCGTGAATATTTTTGGCTTACCGGTAGTTTTAAAAATTTTGAAGAAGCAGCGGCTGACACCGATGAGTGGGCGCTTAAAAATAATTATGTCTCTATTGTTCCTCTTCACTTCGACCTGACTCATTACGAGGCAATAAAACAAATGAACAAATGGTCTCTGAATGGAAATCAATTACGTTTATGAAAACTCAGAGTTACACCAACGCGAAAAGATATTTTCTTCCACCTTCGGCAGGATTATTCAACATACAAATTTTATTGTGCTTTGGTTCTAATTTCTGAATTTTACAATTTAAAATATTTATTTATGCAGCAAAAACTCGATAAACTCATCATAGGTCTCATGCTGGGCATTATTATTCCTGCTTTGGCAACTTTTCTTTTTCACCGGTTTTTTGTTCATGGTATAGCCATTAACGAGTATATTAAAACGATTATAAAACACCATCTTGTATCCCACATGATCAGTATCTGCACGGTCCCCAACCTTTTGCTATTTTTTCTTTTTCTTTGGCTTAATATGCTGCGTGCGGCCAGGGGTGTTCTTTTTGCTACAATGCTGTTTGCAGTCGCTACATTTATCATCAAGTTTATTTAAATGAAATATTATCTGGTTGCCGGTGAAGCGTCGGGCGATTTGCATGGTGCCATGCTTATAAAGGAGTTGTTGCTAATCGACAGCACAGCCAGATTTCGTTGCTGGGGTGGAAATTCTATGATGAACGCCGGCGCTGAGCTAGTAAAAGATTATAAAAATTTTTCTATTATGGGTTTCTGGGAGGTGTTGAAAAACATTTTTACCATCACCCGATTGCTAAAGAAGTGTAAAAAAGATATTCGCGCATGGTCCCCTGATGCACTTATTTTAATTGATTTTCCGGGTTTTAATCTCCGTCTGGCCCGGTTTGCATCAGAATGCAAAATTCCGGTTTTTTATTATATTTCTCCTAAAATATGGGCATGGAAAGAATCACGGATAAATTCAATTAAGAAATATGTCGGGCATATGTTTTCAATTCTTCCGTTTGAACCGGCTTTTTATTTAAAACATAATTATGCTGTCGAATACATCGGAAATCCTTTAGTAGATAGTGTTGATGTCTATTTGAAAAAATCCGTTTCACATTTTACACTGCTGGATGAACTGCAATTGAACGACAAAAAAATTATTGCCCTGCTGCCCGGCAGCCGGAAACAGGAAATCGAAAAAATTCTTCCGGTTATGGCAACAATGGCAAAATATTTTACCGGATATCATTTTATTATTGCCGGTATTTCTTCCCTGCCTGTTTCTCTTTACCGCAAACACTCGTGCGGTTTACATCTGCCGTTACTTTTCGATCGCACTTATGAACTGCTGTCATGTTCTCATGCCGCTATCGTTACCTCGGGAACTGCAGTGCTCGAAACAGCATTGCTGAATGTCCCACAAGTCGCTCTCTACAAAACAAGCCGGCTCTCCTATCTTATTGCACGGGCACTGATAAAAACGAAGTATATCACTCTCGTTAACCTGATCCTCAACAAACCGGCAATAAACGAAATTATTCAAAATAAAATGTCGGAGACTCTCCGGCGTGAACTTGAAAAACTTCTACAAAACGATAATTACCGCCATCAAATAATAAATGACTACCAACGGCTGAGGCAGCTTCTTGGTCCTGCCGGTGCAGTACGCCGTGCAGCGCAATCCATCCATGCCAAAATGAATGATTAATTTATTTTTTCCGAGTTTTTGCAATTAAAAACTGCAAACAGTTTTCCTAACAATTCCTCCTCAACAGTAATAACAAATTGTATTACAATTAATTATGGTTCTTTTCAACCTCTCTTCAACAGAATATCAACCTATTATAAATAGTTAATTAACAAGATTATCCACAAACCTGATTTTTACTTAAACCATTATTAATCAATGATATAAATATGTGCTGATTAGTGTTCTTTTTTATAAATTACTAATTTATAGCAACTTATAAGATTAGTTAACGTATGTAAACGATTATAATAAAAATGTCCTTGAAAACTGTAACCTTCTACCTGCTGATTACGTATAAATGCTGGAAAGTATAGAAATAACTAAGAAATAAATAAGGATTTTAAAATATAGGTTGTTTAAAATCTTTTTTTAGTAATCTTTACGTTCCAGTTATTAAGGTCATATTTATTAACAACTTAAAGAGTTCTTCATTGAAATGAGACAATTAAAGATCACGAAGTCAATCACTAACCGTGAGAGTCCTTCATTAGAAAAGTATCTGCAGGAAATTGGAAAAGTTGAACTGATCACCCCTGAAGAGGAAGTTGAACTGGCACAACGCATTAAAAAAGGCGATAAGGCCGCTCTTGAAAAATTAACCAAGGCAAACCTCCGTTTTGTTGTTTCGGTTGCTAAACAATACCAACATCAGGGCTTAAGTTTACCCGACCTTATTAACGAGGGTAATTTAGGATTGATAAAGGCGGCAGAAAAATTTGACGAAACCAAAGGTTTTAAATTTATATCTTATGCTGTATGGTGGATCAGACAGTCCATTCTTCAGGCCATAGCCGAACAGTCGCGTATTGTTCGTATTCCATTAAATAAGGTAGGAGATTTGAACAGAATAAATAAGGCCTTTTCCCGGCTTGAACAGGAGCATGAACGAACACCCTCGGCTGATGAATTATCTGAAAATATTGATTTGCCAAAAGAAAAGGTACTTCGCGCCATACAGATCAGCGGACGCCATATTTCGGTTGATGCTCCGTTTAAAGAAGATGAGGATAACAGCTTGCTTGATGTACTTGAAAATAAGGAATCGCCCCTTGCTGACGAAAGTTTATTAAAAGAATCTCTTAAAAAGGAAATTGACCGTACTTTGGGCATTTTGTCTGAAAAAGAACGTAATGTTATCGAATCATTTTTTGGTATCGGCAGGCCCGAAATGTCTCTTGAAGAAATTGGTAATCAGTTGGGACTTAGCCGTGAACGAACCAGACAAATCAAAGAAAAAGCGATTAGACGATTAAGACAATCAACAAAAAATAAGCTTCTGAGGGCTTATTTAGGATAAATTTTGGGTTAATAATCAGGGTTAATAATTAGTGTTGCCGTCCGGAAGTTCTTTTCCGGACGGTTTTTTTATCCGGGATTTTGCAGTTAAAAAACCGCAAACAGCTTAAATGGTTTTTCCGGTTGAGGGTATCCGGTAACCCTTTACTCTGATAAAGCTTTGCGAAAGCGATGCCCCCTTATAAATTCTTTTTGTTAGTAATCAGATAACGATTTGATTTTCAGGGCTTTTTTCAATTGAGATTATTCAACTGAAACAACCATTAAAGCGAGCTTTCACCCTATCGCATGAAAATTACGC
>CAZRNJ010000107.1:0-8252 GCA_964601385.1 uncultured Bacteroidales bacterium
CTGGTGAGATTGTCAAATGATGTTCCTGCCTCGGTGCCATCCAATCCTACATGAGCAGAATTATAGCTACCACTTACAGCATAACGCCTGATCCATACATAATATGTACCGCCAGTAGAAAAATTAATTTGATAACTCGCATCACATCCATTAGTCCAGGTAGCATTTGCTGCTGTAGCCGTTGTAATATATCCCGTACCACTGTATCCGACGGTAGCATTGGTAATAACCCATGACACTACATCTCCGTTCTGACTTGAGGAACTGTAGTTCTCTGCTTCCATCACCACTTGTCCTGCAGATTCCTCAAAAGCTCCGCTACCTATACTGCAATCGTTGGCCCAGCCAGTAAAATTTACTGTCAATGGTTCAGGCCCATAAGTTGTGTCAGCATCGGCTATGCAATAAAACGCAGGATAATTAACCTTAAATGATCGTTCTACCGGCGGAGCAGGATAGTAATTAGCATTTCCCCCCTGCTCGGCTCGGATGACCACTGTGCCTGTATCTCCGGTCAGCGTAACTGTATTTCCGATGACCGTCGCCGGACCTGAAATCACCATAAATGTTACCGGCAGTCCCGAACTGGCCGTAGCCGTAATGATAAAAGGTGCATCAGTTGTTAATTTATCAGAGATTGTATCAAATGTTATGGTCTGATTCATCTTACTCGTATCCTTAACAATTGTTACATTTTCTGTAACCGGTGAGCCCGATACAATTACAGTGCCTGTAGCGCCAAAATACCCTGTTTTGCTTACATTGTAATTATAGTTACCGTTCATCAAACTAATAATCGCCTGCCCGTTAATATCGGTATAATACTGACTGGAATTAATCGAAATCATTGCGTCTTGTACTGCCCGTGCAGAATCATCTTTTACAATAAAAGTAACCGGATAAACAGGCGCCTGAATAATAACTATATTTTCAGTTATATCACTCCCCGATAGTATAAAACTGCCCGACGTATCATAATAATTGGTTTTGGTAGCAGTGTAATTATAGCTGTTGCTGTCGGGTAATAACCTTGATGCATAGCCGGACGAATTGGAAAGTACCGTACCATATCCGCTGATGTTTATTGATACTCCTTCAACAGGATTATTGCTTCCATCTTTAACATAGAAATTAACTGTAAAGTGATTACCTGTTAATATAATGGTCTGCTTACTTACTCCTGCCGGCCAGCTTTGTTTATAAAGCGTATCCCATATCTGGCCATTGGTGGATGCAGCGAGCCACACATTTTTTGAAATGCGTAAAGGATCAGTAGAAAATTCTATGATTATACTGTCCGGTATAATCGTGTATACCGGGCTTAGGTCGAGTGTATTGGTAGATGGACTTACTCTGATTTCTCCTCCGACTCCCGTGTTGTCATATATTTTATAAGGGGTGGTCCAATCACCCCACATACTTACATTCATATCTCCAACTGAACTGCTCGTAAAATATACAGGAGGCCATTTCACTCCATTATCATACCATTTGACATCGTACATGTGTGCATTCTGTCCGGTTGGTCCTTTATCTGCAATAACTTTAAGATATCTGTATCCGTATTTTGGTATCGAATCTACCACGTAAAATTTAGCAGAACCATTAACCGAACCATTCTGGGCAGTAATCATAAATGGCATATGGTTTCCGGCTGTGGCCTGTGCGGTTAATAAGCCGGAGGTGTTAACAGAATTTGATCCGGTAACTGACCAAGTAAACGAAGGTTGAGAAGAAAGCGCCCTTTCATATTGATCCAGTGCAAGGGCAGAATATTGCTGCTGATGAGCCGGCAATAACAAAATTCCTGCAGGATTTACAGTAATGTAAGTAAGTACCGGACTATTATATACTTTTATTATTTTATACGCTTTATCGATTATTCCATTGCTGGTAACAGTAAGTTCAACCTTATAAGTACCTGCAATCAAATACGTATGATTGATATTTGCTCCTATACCAGTTGTGCCATCACCAAAATTCCATGCATACGTTTTGTTTAACCCCATAGAAAGTGAACCATCAAAATTTACCGCTAAAGGAGCCATTCCACTATCAACATCAGCCGTAAATTTAGCCAGCACCTCTTCGTCCTGAAGTTGACCAAATTCAATCAGCAATTTGTAACAATTATAAAGATTGTGTAATGATTCGGCCTTTAATGATTGATATACATGCTGGTCATAAGAAGTTACCCTGGCAATATCATTAACGCTCAGATTATTTGCCCCCAGATGATGCAGCATTCCGGTTGAAAGATTTTGCCGTGATAAGGCAGAATATGCAAGAGCTTTTCCCTTCGCAAGCCAAACCGCATTACCCGTTTTCTTGTACATAAGCAGATAGGCCCATGCCATACGTGATGAGGCCGCTACACTGGCCTTGGGATAATCGTCTATATCATGTCTCGGGAAATATCCTGTAACAGCAGGTGCAAAACTCCCCCCTGAGGTATGCTCCCAGTTTGTCAGGTTGCTTTCAACATACTGTATAACTTTGTTTAAATGAGTAGTATCAACACTGGATGCATATTTTAACATATACAATAAGAATGTAGTTGGACCAAAAGCTTCAATGCTACTTCCAGGCCTGCGATCTTTCCATAAATCTACCCAATCAATATTGTTCTTCATCCACGTATAGGCATCCTGTTCGACCTGTGCAAAATCACTGACTCTGCCATCCACTCTTAAACTGCCTAAGAAATAAAGAAAATCAGCACAATGTAATGGCCGGTAATCATAACTTCTGTCATCCCTTTCGTTCGAATGGCCTATCACATCATTTTCTTCATCATAGTATGTCCAGGTACCATTGGCCCAGGTACGCATATTTGTTTGCAGATCTTTCAAAACACCGGCATATTGTTTGGCTATATCAAGCCATTCCTTATCGCCCGTTGCATTATATAACTCCATATATGCCCGGCCACTGAAAACAGATTCCCAGAACATCCCCTTATAATATTCCTTAAGTTTATATTTACCCCATCCCTGCGAAATCAAAAAATATCCTGCTCTTTGTGCTGACATAAGAGCATTATAAGCCAAGTTATTATCCAAAGCAACTTTATTTAATGTTATCATTGAAACTACGCCTCCATAACCGGTTTCGCTTCTGTTATCATATTGTTTGTTTCCTGTACCCTGAACACTGGCCAATGCAATGTCGCTATGAAAAAATCCTATTTCCGGCGAATTGTACATCCATATACCTGCAGCTTTAAGTTTATTCAACCATTGATTCTGTGTCAGATCAGAAAAATACGGCGGAGTAAATGCAGAACCCGGCTGATAATTTGTTGCCGTTACCGTGTCAATGGCAGGCATAGAAATAAATGAGGAGTCACCTATATGTCCGGCTAAATAGCCGTTTGATTTAATCAAAGTTACACCATCATAAACATCATAACTACCGATCAACGTACGACCTATTATTTTACATTTTAAAGCATACCTGTATGTACCTTCATTTGTGACGGTGTACATAAGCTGTACAGATACATCTCCATAAAGCGTATCACCAGTAATAGTTACAGAATACGATGTAACAGTAAGATCATACTCGCTTAAAATAAATGCCTTTGAGCGCGAACCATTAGCAGATATGTATTCCAGCATTTCATCGAAATTAGTCCCGGTAATAGCTGAACCATAAGGCGAAGTTGATGCTTTTGAGTATTGTGCCCAGGCCGAAGTAACTGAATTCCCACTATAATTTAAACTGATATTCATACTGTGGTGTTTTTCATCCTCAGTAAAAGACGGACCATAAGGAAATTCGAGAAATAAAGTAGTTGAATAATTACCCGAGGGACTGAATTTGTTCATTGATTTTCCCTCAATCCCACCTAGGGTTGGAATACCGTTGCATATTCCGGTATATTCTCCTTTTATAATTCCGTTGTTGTCATTGCATTTAATATTGCAGGATACAGATTTGGCATTAGCTCCACTGGGGTCAGTAATAGTTGCCGTTATTGTTCCCTGGATAGTATTACCGGATAAAGTTAATCCACCTACATTTACTGAAAAATTCCTGTAATTACCCCAGGTATATGACAATTCGGCAATAGAATAATATGGAGCTAATGCTTTGGCTGAAGTAAAAGTAATACCATTATGCTGTAAATACAACAACAAAGGCACTCTGCCTTGACCGATAACTATTGCTTGTTCAAGTACAACCTGATATTCGGCTCCAAAAACTCTTGAAACAAATCCATAAATAATAAAAACAACAAGAAACAGATTTTTTTTAAGTAATTGTTTTTTCATGATACAGGTTATAAAGTGGCTAATACTATAAAAAACAAATATACCCTTGCGATGAAACATTGTTTTTGCCATACGTTTGACAAAACTTACACAAAGATGTATAACATTTTATCAGAAAAGAATAAGAATAATTAAATCAACCAGTTAACCAATTTAAGTCATAGCAAAGTATGTAACTGTCAGTTTACCCGGAATGATACCCCCGCATCCATGCTCAAATATTTAACCCAAATCCGTCATTAGCATTAAATTGGTACATGTAAAATCCAATTTATTAAACATCTGTTTTTAAAAGCGACATACTACTCTAAGGATAAGCTCTTTGTCGGTAAACTTGATATGTAATGCCTTCAGGCGTTGTATGAAATTCTTACAGAAATAAAATATTTTTTTTATGCCTTCATCAACTTAAATGAATTAATAATCTAATAGTTTTAGGCAATAATCTCTAATGACAGTCATTAAAGATTTTATTCCTATTGACGGATTTGGGTTAAAAAAATAAAGACAAACACCATCATACAAATTGACATTGATGATCAACTTTTAAACATAATCTGACGGATCTGAAAATCAAATTATTATGATTTTGGGATTCGTTCACTGCCAGTCAGCAGTATTACAGAAAATCATCATAAAAAACCGTGTCGCCTGCGGTTGAAACAACATTAATATAGTCAATCATACTCTGGTCACGAACCGAAACAGAAAAATAATACAGCTTTCCTATACTTTTCTGATACGCATTTTCAAAAACCACCGAATCATTCACCCGGATTGAAAACTTTTTATCTTTTACAGAATAACATACTGTATTCCAATCCCTGATATTTACTTCAAACGCCAAGAAAGGAGCATCAATACCTTTAAACTTTTTTTCGGAAAATTCAAGATCCAGTAACTGTGAGCATCCGTGTTGCACAAAATGAACCCGGCCATGGTCATTGTTTTCACCTGCCCACCTGAGTTTCATATCCGGGCAGGGCAATTCGTCCAATAAGGTATTCCCTTTAAACCGAATCTGAATAGAAAAACTATCCGCAGAAATATTAAAATTTTTACAAACCGAATACTTTGTCCAGTACTCTTTACGGTTAAGTTCATTTCCAATAGCCAATACTTCGCTCATGGGAATAGTAAGGGTTCCATTTGAACAAACCCCGCGGGCAGGAAAATATTTGCCGGTATTAGTTATTAATGATTCAATACCGGCAGAGTAAGCGTAAACGATAACTGTATCAACCGGCTGTTTCTGCACAAATAAAATTACATTAAAAACTCCGCACGTTTTATAAGTGTAGTAAATAGCTTTTTTCTCTCTTGAAAGCGGGAAAAGGGTTTTCATAACTCCAAACTGAATAAAAATACTATCCCGGTCAATTTCAGAGATGTCATAATTAAATCTGGCAACAAAAGGAATGGTTCCTGAATTTTTCTCGACATTAAAAGAAAACACATAGTTCTTTTTACTGTTGAATGGAAAAAACCGGAATACAAAATAAACACCAATAGCCAGAATAACTAAAACACCGGAAACGGCTAATAGTGGTTTAAATCTGAATTTGCGCGGCTCTATAGCCAGAGAGTTCACATAATCGAACCAATCCTTATACCCCAGATAGATAGCGAAAGCATTCTTTGTTTCAATCTGGGGATGGTAACTTTTATCGCCTTTCTCTTTCCCGAATAATCGCTTCAGGGTGCGCGATGATATATTAATGCTTGTTTTCTCGAAAATATTTTCACGGAGTTTTTCGAAATGCGAATGTGTCCAGGTACTGAGATCGCCCCAACCGGTTTTTTCAATAATTTGCTTAATAAAATTTTCAAAGCATTTCTGTTGATAATTCATTGACCAGCCACTTTATTGCCAAAAATAACCAAAAAAAACAAAAAAGCCCCGCCGAAAACAGCAGGGCTCTTGTAAACCTATGAAACGAACTAACTATTCCGCTGAATAATACATTTTTTTACCGTTACACCATCGGCTGTAACGACCCTGACAAAGCAGATACCCTCTGACTGCTGACTGATATTTATGGCTGCCAATGAATCGCGGATTACAACAGATTGAATAACCGCACCCTGCTCATTGATCAGATAAACGGTTGCTCCTGCGGCCCCTGAAATATAAAGCACATCGCTTACCGGATTAGGATACACCTTCATTTTGTTTCCTTTGTGTTGTATTGCAGATGCGCTCACCAGCGTGCTGAAAACATTGACATACTGTACTTTTTTTGCACCCTTATAGCTGTTGTTTGCAGGTGTCTCGGCCATGATGACGATAACGCCTGTATCACCGGTAAGCGTTACCGTATTCCCTGCTATCGTTGCCGGGCCGCTGAAAATTTTAAACTCAACCGGCAGGCCCGAACCTGAAGTAGCAGAAACAGTAAATGAAGGATCTGTTTTTACCTTGTCGGGAATCGGGGGAAATAACAACCACTGGGTGTCGCGGCTATTGGTGATATTAAAATAATCCCAGTCACCGGTAGTATTTGCCACACTGGCGTAAGTGCCATTACCACGCTGTCCGTAATGAATAGCTACATTAGATACTGGCACGGAAAAATCAGCAATACTCCAGTTTGAGCCACTTTTTTCTATTGCACCAGCCACCACATAATAATCAACCGCAAGACCTGACGAAGCTGTAGCAGTAAATGGAAAATCAGCATCATTGATTACTTTATCTGTAATATCGGTAAATGATATAGTTTGTGCTGTGCCACCCGAAGTATCTACACGTACCCTTGCCACTGTTTCGGCATAACGGTAGTTAGAGGTACCGGGTTGAGATATCGTTACCCAGTCGCGATTCGTCACATTCAGCCCCTGCCGGGCAGCATCCATATAAACCATTCCGCCGGAAACAGTAAAATTACCATAATATGCTTTGTACTCAAGCCCCAGTCCTGATGAGGCAGAAGCACCAAAATTAACAGGATTGGTACCATTCAGTGATAAGGTTGGCAAACAATCACTCCATGGGTTGCTGCAACTAAAAGCAGTTTGGGTAACCGTTTGGGATACCTTCTGATATTCCTGCCGGTGCAGCATCAGCCATGTTTTAGCATGATCATAATCAAAAAACCAGTAAGCATTGGCTTTTATTCCTGCATAATCAGCATAGGCAGCCGGTGATACCAGCGGATCGGTAGTAATTGTAGTATCGGCCAGCCAACCATCGGCTTCGGCCATACGTGTAAGTGTAATTAATCCGGTTTTTGCCCATATCCCATAAGGAATCTGATAATGAGCCGCCTTTTGTATAAAGAGAGAAATAAAACGGGCCTCAAAATCAGTCCAGCCAAAATGCCCTCCTCCGGGTTGTGAAACCAGATGACTTAAAATGCCGGCTGAACGTAAATTGGAGACCATTGAATTACGTGCCTGAATCCAGTTATCTCCCGTTGGCTCATCCATGTTTTTAATTGACATAAAAGGCACACCGGCAATACCGCTCATTGTATAACCGGATGGCGCCGTATAGTCAACCGCATTAAACTGAATGATGCCAAAACACCGTTTAGCCATATAAAAACCAAGATTTTTAGCATAAATACCCGCAGCCGAATGACCCAAAGTCATAAATGGCGCATATTGTATTTCCGGCATTCCGCTCACTGATGCGAGATTAGCTAATCCGTTTTTAAATACATTGGTGTCCGTACTGCTTGACATCGTAATAATTGCAATATCTTCAACTGAACAAGCCAGCCGTACTAATGAATCAAGAGGTGGTTCTTCAAGCATCTGATGCAATACAATGAATAACCCTCGTACATTTTGAGTGGTAGGCGGAACCCAGAGACGAAAAACAACTGACCCGTCTGTATAAACATTTGTGTATTGATATGCTTTTAATCCGGATAAGCATAATAAACCGGTTAATAGCAATATAATTTTCCGTTTCATATTTTTTATATATTTAACAACAAAAATATTGTTTAACAAGGATCCTATCCAAAT